>NZ_JAKMTB010000003.1 GCF_025772985.1 Campylobacter sp. CNRCH_2014_0184h
GGTTTTAGTGCAAACGGTGATGGTTCAAGCCAGTTTGCTGCATTTATTGCAACTGGAGCTAATAGTCAAATAGCAGCTAAAGATCAAGCGCCTGGTGTTACTACACTTAAAGGTGCAATGGCTATGATGGATATAGTTGAAACTGCTACAGCAAATCTTGATGCTATCAGAGCTGATATCGGTGCAGTGCAAAATCAAATCACAGCTACACTTAATAATATCAGTGTAACTCAAGTAAATATCAAATCAGCTGAATCAAATATCAGAGATGTAGACTTTGCAGCAGAAAGTGCAAACTTTTCTAAGTATAACATCCTAGCTCAAAGTGGATCTTATGCTATGAGTCAGGCTAATGCCGTACAGCAAAATGTTCTAAAACTTTTACAATAAATCCAAAGTGGGTTTTTTACCCACTTTATATTAAATTTCTTTTTTCTAAGATATCTTGCAAAGGCATGATAGCAATTTTTAAAGCTTTTTCTTGTACCAAGGTTAATTCTGCTATATCTTCAAGCCAAGTTTTGTGCGCTAATATCCAAGCTGTAAGTTTGTTTTGTTTATCACTTTCATTGTGTATAGGAGAAACATAAATTTTAGAAATAGTGCTTTCTAGATGAAATAAAGAAGGAGAGATAACTTCTCTTAAAAAAATATATTTTTGACTCTCTAGTGTTGTCTTAAGAGTGTCTATCTGAGCATTTAATTCTTGAGGGGTATAACGGACTTTACTTTGATTATTGAGTGCCTTATGTAATCTTTTACATTCTTTAAAAAATTTATCACTTGCTTTGATGTGTTGTTTGATTTTCTTATAAGCTTGTAACATAAGCTCGTTGCTATCTTTAAGTTTTGGTTTTTGCAATTTTGGAAAAGGCTTTTTGATTTCATTAGTAAGTAAATTTTTGCAAAGTTCTTTAAAAGGTTTTTCTATGGTTCCTTCTATTCTAGCTCCACCTTCTGTAGCATTGTAAATTTTTACTTTTGTTTGCTTGTGAAATAAATTTTCAAAAATTTGTTTAAAAATAAGCCATATTTCAGAACTTTGCACAAGACCTTTTCCGCCATATGCTAGGGCTTCATATTTACCATTATCGCGCTCAAAATCTCCTTTATGATAACTTTCATGTAAAAAGCCATCGCTGTGTGTTTTACCATCATTAGCATAGGCTAAGTCTTGTCCTATTAAAATAATGTTTTTATGCCCTAATAGTTGGGCTAATTCGTAATTTAAATGAGCAACGCTCATACCTCCACTAACATAACCAAAATCATGCAATCCCAAAGAATAGGCAAATGCATAAGCCCTAGAAACTAAAATATACTTTCTTTTATTTTTCTCTAAAAATTTAATACTATCTTGATAGACCAAAGAAACTAAAATAAATGTTATATCTTTATCAAAATCACCAAAATCATTATCAAAACATTTGGCTACTATATCATCTCTTTCTAGCATACAAACATAATCAGGTTTTATACCTGCTTTTGCCAAGATAGGATAAGCGCTATCAGCACAAAAGATAGTTGCTTTGTTTGCGTATTTTTTAAGTAAAGGAAGTTGTTTTTGTAGAGATGGTCCAGTTGCTACTAATATAGCATTTTTACTTTTATTGCTTCTTTTTTGTTTTAACTCTTTAAAGCTTGGATGTGTGAGCATTTTGGGTAAATTTAGAATAAATTGCTCTACCCCTTGCATAGCATCTACTGGGTCATTTCCTTTTCGCAAAGCAATATTTTTAATCACTTTGGAATTTAAGGTATTGATGTGTTGAATTTCTTTTTTTTGTTCTTCATAAAAATGTGAATGAATGTGTAAATCATAAGTTCTTAAAAATAAACCCAACAAGCCGCAGATTAATTCTGCTTTAACGGGGTTCACTTCTTTGGTATGAACGACAATTAATCTTCCTTCTGAAAGTTCTTTAGAAAAATCAATCATGTTAAAAACTAAAAATATAAGTTCTATGTCTTTTTCATAAACAACAACCCTTTCATGTGTTTTATTAGCTAATAAATTTTTATAAAAAATTCCATTACCTAAACCATAAAAAAATAACACAGGATATCTTAGATATTTTTTATTAAAAATTTCTATTTGTTCTCGCAATTCCTTTAGCGGGTCTTTATATATATTTTTTAGATTTTTATAACAAATATTGCAGTTTAAAGGATCTTTATCAAAAACATAAGTGTAATCTTTTGCTTCTTTGATTTTTCCTAATTTTCTTTTTAAGTTTTGGTGCTCACTTCCTTTTAAAGCTTTGATATTTTTTTTAAAAATTTCTGTTTTCATATTACCCTTTCACTTAAGGAAAATCGTCATTTTTTCAAATAAAAATAGTGTAGTTTTTTGTTTAGAAAATAAAAATTTAAATATGTTGGTTATTTATCAAGATTTTCCTTAATAGTCTCATTATATTTTTCTAGGTATAAAATGATCTCTTCAAAAAAGTCAATTTGCTGAGCTAGGAAAAATTCTAAATCTTTGACTTTCGTAACTTTGTGTTTTAAAACTTCACATTCGTTTTGAAAACACCTAGCTTGTACGATATCTGAAAAAAAATCACTTTTTGGTAGCTTTAATCTCAGTTTTTCCAGTTTTTCTAAGTTTTTTTCTTTAATAGCTTTTTTACATTCATTAATAAATATTTCACATTGTTTTGTTTGCTTGATAAGTTTTTCTTTGCATTGTTTGATTTTTTTTTGAGGGTTTTTTGGTTTTGTTAAGGCGATGTTTTTGTTGATTTTTTCTTTTAGTATTTCTTCGCAAAGTTCTTTAAAAGGTTTTTCTATGGTTCCTTCTATCCTAGCTCCACCCTCTGTAGCATTGTATGTTTTTATATTTAGGATATTTTTTGCAAGAGCAATATCTTTTTCAAAACTTTTTAAAAATAAATACCAAGTAAGTTGTGTTTTTACTTTTCCATTGCCTCCATAAGCAGTGATTTCTTTGTAAATTACTTCCTTATCTCCTTGCTCACCATATAAGTGTTCTTTTGGATGTGATTTGCCATCATTGCTATAAGCTAGATCTTGTCCTATTAAAATGATATTTTCAAATCTTAAAGCACCAGCAAGTTCATAAGCCATATTAGCAACACTCATGGCATTTCCCAAAAAACCATATTCGTTCAATCCAAGTTTGCTTTCAAAAAATAAAGGTCTTAAAACAAGCATATAATTTCTATTATTTTTTTCTAAATACTCTATGGTTTTAGGATGAGTTAAAGAAGCAATGATAAATAATATATCTTTATCAAAATCTCCAAAATCATTATTAAAAAATTCACTTGTAAGATTTATTCTTTCTAGTGAAAAAACATAATCAGGCTTGATTCCTTCTTTTGCTAGGATAACATAAGAGCTATCAGCGCTAAAAATAACAGCATTTTCTTGGTGTTTTTTTAAAAGAGGGAGTTGTTTGATTAAAGAAGGACCTGTTGAAACTATTATAGCATTTTTTGCTTTTGCTTTCCTGTCTTTTATTAGGCTTTTAAAAGGAGTATGAGTGATGATTTTTTCCAGGTTTATAACATTATGTTTTATTCCTATTAAAGCATCTTTTGGATCATTTCCTCTAGTGAGCATGAGTGTTTTGATTGTATTTAGCATAGTTTGCATTATATCTTGGGCATTAGATGAGTAAAAATTGGTATAAAATTCATTGTAAAAGTGAAAATTAAAAATTTTTAATGTATGTTTGATATTTGGATAATCAAATAAAACTTTGATTTGAGCAGTGTTGATATTTGGTGTAAAAAACAAAATAAGTTTTTCTTTTCTAAGAAGTGTGGTAAAGTCAATCATATGAAAAGCTAAATATAAAATTTCTAACTCTTCTTCAAAAATAATAATATGTTTTAAATGCTGATTTTTTAAAAGTTCTAAGAAAAATTTCCCATCACCAAAGCCGTAAAAAAACAATACTGGATATAATTCAAATTTATCATAATCAAAAGAGTGATTTTCGTCTAAAAACATCTGATTGTGTGTATCAAAAATTTTGTTTTCTATAAGTTGAAATCTTTGAGTATCAGTTAATTTTCTTAATTCATAAGCTAATATTTGATCAACTTCAAAAAGAGCTTGAGTGTTTTTTAAAAATAATTCTTTATTCATTGTAAAATCCAAATTTTTGTTTTATTATAGCAAAAAGTATGGTTTAATTAACAAAATATCTAAAATTGCTTATTTTAAGATCCATATGAGTTAAAAACTGTATTTAAATTATTGAAAATACTGTTCCTTTAATGCTGCGCCAAATTCTATATCACAGCTTGCTTTTTTGCCAAGTATGATAGGTAAAAATTTAGGATGTAAGCCCAGGTTTGGTCTTATGCTTTTTACATTTTCTTGTGTAAAAATTTCACCTTTTTTTATATCTTTACTAGCGTATAAGCTTCTTGCAAAATGGCGATTTTTTAAAGTTTTTTCATCTATTGTTAAGCTAGATTTGCCTAGCGCCTGCTCGCTTAAACGTACCATAGAACACATTTGCTTAAACTCGTCAAAATCAAGACTAAATTTAGCATCAGCACTATTTAAAGTTTTATCTAATATAAAATGTTTTTCTATGACTCTTGCGCCAAGAGCTACTGCTAAAGTAGGTGCTAAAAATCCCTCGCTATGATCGCTTAAGCCTACCATGGTTTTGAATTTTTCTTGTAAAGTTTTGATAGCATTTAAATTTAAATCACAAATTTGTGAAGGATAAGCTGAAGTACATTTAAGCAAAATTAGATTTGGGTTGTTTTCTTCTTGGAAAATTTTAACAACCATTTCAAGTTCTTCTTCATAAGCTATGCCTGTAGAAACCAAAGTAGGTTTATTTTCTTTTGCCACATAACGCACAAAATCATAATCATTTACCTCAAAAGAAGCAATTTTATAAGCTGGGGGATTAAATTGTCTTAAAAAATTTACATCTTCTTTAGAGAAAGGACTAGAAAAACAAATTAAACCTTCGTTGTTGGCACATTCAAAAAGTTTTTCATGCCATTCATAAGGCGTTTTAGCTTCTTTGTATAGTTCATATAATTTGCGTCCATGCCACAAACCACCTTCGATAATAAAATCTTTTTTATTAGAATTTAGTGTTAAGCTATCTGGGGTGTAGGTTTGAATTTTTATAGCATCAGCTCCTGCTTTTTTAGCTGCTTGTATGGTTTTTAAAGCCACTTCAAGGCTGTTTGCGTGATTTGCTGAAAGCTCGGCAATGATGAAAACTTTTTCATTTAAATTGAAATTTTCTATAAACATTAAAAACCTTTTTTTAATTTAAATAAAAATTTACTATATTTTATATTTTAATTATTAATTATGATTAAAGGTTTATTTAGTAAAATAAATTTAATTAAGTTATCTAAGGAAAAAGCTATGACTAAAACACTTGAATATTCGATTTATCATTTTTGTGAACACATTTTAAAACTTAAAATTGCACCAACAAGTGTAATCAGAGGTGAGCTTTATGGAGCTTCTATACCTTTATATTTTAAAGATGAGGAATATAGCTTTTATTTATTTTTTCAAAAAAAAGCTTTAAATGAAATTGCGTTGTTTTTATTGCATGAAGAATTAAAAGAAGATGGTTTGGCAGATCTAGTTAAAGAAGTGGCTAATCAAATCATAGGTTATGCTAAAAAATTACTTAATGATACTAATGGAAAAGATGAATACCGTTTAGGGGTTCCTGAGTATTTAGGGCGTATTGATGGATTTTCAAAAATCAAGCTCAAAGAAAAATTTACCTATGAGATGAAAAATGCTCGTTTTAGAATAGGTTATAAAAAATTATGATAGAAGATCATTTAGGATTGTTGCAATCTTATGAAGATATTTTAGATATTAGTGTTGATTTTGTTAGTGAGCTTGGCACAACTAATATGAGCGTGAGAGATCTTTTAAAATTAGAAGTTGGTTCTGTGATAGATCTTGAAAAGCCAGCAGGTGAGAGTGTGGAGCTTTACTTAAATAAAAGAATTTTTGGCAAAGGTGAGGTAATGGTGTATGAAAAAAACCTTGCCATAAGAATTAATGAGATTTTAGATTCTAAATCAGTATTGCAGTATTTTAAAAAAGAATTGCAATGAAATTTATTTGGATTTTACTACTTGCTTTGCCTCTTTTTGGGGCAAAAATTCTTGATTATAATATCTATCCAAGAGAAGATAGGGTGGATATTACTTTTTCATTTGATGTTCCTTATAAAGAAGGTATTAGTCAAAAGAGAAAAGATAATATTATAATTTTTACTTTAAATGCTCAAAGTGTTAAAGAAGAAGATAAGACATTAAATTCTAATATTGTTAAAAAAATAAAAATCTTTTCAGAAGGTAAAAAAACTTTCATAGCTTTAAGTACTGGCGATAAGATACAAATTAATGCAGATACAATTGGTGAGTATGGTTTAAGACTACGTGCGCAAAAAGAGGGTGTAAATTTAACTACAAAAAAAAGCTTAAATGAAAAAGATAAGGAAATAAAAATGCAAGAGTATGATTTTACAAATTATATTTTAGTTGTAAGTGTTTTGATACTTTTGCTTATTGGACTTTGGTTTTTAAAAATGTATTTAAGGCAAAAACATCCTTTAGATAGAAATTTTACTTTGATTTTTCAAAGACCGCTTGATAGACATAATCAACTTGTAGTTTTTGAGTATGGTTTAAAACGTTATACTATGATCATAGGAAATTCTAATGCGGTATTAGAAACAAGTGAAGCTATGATGAAAAATGAGGAACAAAACAAAACATCCCAAAAATCAAAAGAAAAAGACTTTGATTCTTATTTTGAAGAAAATAAACAAAGATTGCAAAATTTACTTTTAAAACAAAATGCTTAATTAGATTGATTAAAAGCTAAAACAATAAGTTTTGGCTTTGAAATTTTTTTGATTTCTTCTCTTGAAAAATAAATTTGTTTTTTTGTTGAATAAATATATAAGGTATGATTTTTTAATGTAAAATCAAGATTTTCATCACTATCTTTAGCAAGTTTTTTTGCTAGTGCTAGAATAAAATTAAGCCAAGCTAATATATGGTTATTTGGTAATAATTCTTTAACATGTTCTATGGCAAGGGGGTTTATTTTTTTACCATTGGCTTTTAAAAGAGTTGCAATAAGCAAAATTTCTTTGTGTGAAAAGCCAAAGTTTAAGCCACTCATTGCCATATAGGCGCTATGTTCATTAGCAAAATAAAAATTAATTTTTTCACCTATATGGGCTAATTTAGCAGCGCTTAAAAGATCTTTTTTAAAATCTGAACTTATTTTGTGAATAGGTGAAAGCACATCAAATAATTTACTTGCAAAATAAGCACTTTTATCTTTATAATCAACACCAAAGCGATCTTGTAAGGATTTTAAACTTGGGTTGAAATTTGGCGGAAATTTGGCATTAAATTGCGAAAAGTCATTAGTGTCGTTTTTTATTTTGGCGTATTTTTGAAAAAGATTAGATAAAAACACGCCTTCTCTGACACCTACTGCTGAAGTGATGATATTTTTAGCTTTGAGTTTTTTAGCTAAGGCTAAAAATATGACACAACCTTCTTTTATAGTATCAAAACGATCTTTTTTGATATCAAAATCTGTTAAATTTTTTGCATTTTGAATTTTTTCTATATAATTTTTTTCTTTTTCAAAGATATAGCTGAAATTATGGATTATTTTTAAAGGATAGGAATTTTTTTTCATTATAGAATTTGACAATGCTCTTAAGCTTCCACCTATAGCAATAATATTTTCACTTTGAAAATGTTTTGGAACTTGCATTAGAGCTTCTTGTATGAATTGATCTAGAGCATTTAATCTTTTAGTATCATAAAAAATTTCTTTTAATCTTACAGTTCCTAGATCAAGCGAAATACAATCTATAATTTTACCCTCTTTAATCAAGCAAAGCTCGGTTGATCCTCCACCTATGTCTATGGTGGTGGCATTTTGAATATTTGATAGTAAATTTAACGCAGCAAGACCACCTAAAAATGATTCTGTTTTACCATTAATGCATTTTATATTTAAACCCACATTCTTTGATATTCTAGTAATAAATTCTTTTGCATTTGGTGCATCTCTTAGCGCAGAAGTTCCAACAGCAATAATTTTCCTGCATTTTTCTTTTACAGCTTTTTCTTTAAAATAAGCTAGTGCCTTCTCGGCCTTAAACATGGCTTCTTCTTGAAGGATTTTATTGTTATTATAAGCATTTTCTCCAAGTCTTACTTTCTTTTTGTGTTCACTGCAAATAAAAAAACCATATCTTGAGGTTCTTTCAAAAACAACCATACGAACGGAGTTAGAGCCAAGATCAATTACTGCTGTTTTTTTAGCCATTAAATATCTTTATTTTTATGTTTTAAGCGAAGCTCATCAATACTTTCTACATTATCAGGATCAGGTATGATACAATCTACTGGACAGGCCACTATACAGGCTGGTTCTGAAAATTCATTCACACATTCAGTACATAAATCAGGATCTATGACATAGATTGGATCATTATCATAAATTGCTTCATCTGGACATTCTTCTCTGCATGCATCACAGGATATACATTCTCTAGTGATTAAAAGTGACATACTTTTCCTTTTATTGATAATAAAGCAAACTTATACTATATAAAAACTTATAGCTAATTTAAAAAGAGATAAAAATATTTAATTTTTAGAATGATCAAATCATTCTAAAAATTTTTTAGTTAGTTTTTTTAGGAAAACAAAAGCGATATCCTCTGCGGCGCACAGTTTCTATAGTGGAAATATTAAGAGGTTTATCCATTTTTTGTCTTATTTGATTGATCGCAACTTCTATAACATTTGGAGTTACAAGTTCAGGTTCTTCCCAAATAGCATCTAAAAGTTGTTCTTTTGATACGATTTGATCAGAGTGTCTAGCAAGGTGAGTTAAAACTTCAAAAGGCTTTCCTTTTAACTCTATGTCTTTTCCTTGATAAGTGATTTTTTCTTCATCAGGATCAATCACTAAATCATCAATCTTAATCACATTTGTCCCGCCAAATCTAAGTCTAGCTTCGATTCTTGCCATTAAAATTTCAAAATCCAAAGGTTTTTTTATATAATCATCTGCTCCAGCTTTTAAAGCTTTGATTTCATTTTCTTTATCTGCTTTTGTACACATTGTTACTATAGCAGTTCTTGGAGATTTTTGTTTGATAGCATTGATCAAATCGCTTGCATCATTATTGCCTATAGTCCAATTTGATAATACTAAATCATAATGTCTAATACCTATAAAATACTCAGCGTCTTTAAAATTTTCTGAAGTGTCACTTTGATAGCCAAACTCATTTAAAGTGTTTGATAAAGTTTTATTAAGCGATGCTTCATCTTCTACAACTAAAATACGCATTTTATTCCTTTGAAGATAGTTTTAGTGCAAAAGTATAACACAAATTAAGCAAATGTTCAAAATTCTTTAAAAAATTTTTAATATTTTTTGCTTAAACTAGCTCCAACGCACGCATTTTTGATGATATCGGGCTTATAACAAGTAATATTTATAAATTGGAGTTTTTTATGATGTTTTTTAATATCTTTGCATATATATTTTAAAGATTTTTCTATAGTCTTAAATTTTTTCTTTTTATAGATTTTTTCTATTCTAGTGCATAATTTTGCATAATCTAAAAATTTCTTACTTTTAGCTTCTAATTCTATTAGGACTTTTTGCTCTTGAATTCTTTCAAAATCCAAAAGCCCTATAATACATTTAAATTCTAAGCTAACTTTTATATGACTTTGCATTCTTGTTTTCCAATAAGCCTTAAAATATTTGGTATGTGTTTATAAACTACTATAAAAGCGATGATAAATATCGGCGCATGGGTATTAATCGCAGGCATATCATAATGAAATATAAAAGAAGTTGTAATTAAAACAATTAAAGCTCCAAGTGAGGCTAAGCTTGAAATTTTAAATACCTTACCTATAATAAACCAAGCCAAAAGTGCACATATAATCTCAAAAGGTAAAAATACTGCTAAAACCCCAGCTCCAGTAGCTACTCCTTTGCCACCTTCAAATTTTAAATAAGGAGAAAAACAATGGCCAAATACTGCTAAAACCGCCATAGTCCATAAGATATTTTCATCATAGCCTAAAATTTTTGCTACTAATATAGGTACAATTCCTTTAAGTGCATCTAAGACAATTGTTGCAACAGCAAGTGTTTTGGCAAGCTTAGGATCGCTTTCTTTTACTACTCTTAAAACATTGGTAGCACCTATGCTTTTACTGCCTGCATTTTTGATATTTGTTTTGGCAAAAATTTGAGCTAGCAAAAGACCAAAAGGTATAGCACCTATAAGATAAGCTAAAAGATAAATTATTAAATTTTCCATTTACTTTCTATCCTAATTCTATAAAGATTTATAATAATGATAGCAAAAAACTCTGAAATAAATATTTAAGAGATATTTTATCCTATAATAATTTTTATTTTTAAATAGAAATTTTTTATTTTATTTAAAGAAAATTATAGATATATTTTCAATAAGTTTATTTTAAATAGGCTTTATTTTATCTTATTTAGGAGTGAATAATGAAAAAAATTTCATTATTAGTTGCATCATCATTATTAGTTGCATCAACTGCTTTTGCTAACGATAAAGCTTTGCTTGATGAAGCAAAAGCAGCAGGTTTAGCACCTTTGCCAAAGGATCAAGCAGGCGTTGAAAAACTATTAAAAGAAATGGGCGTTAAAGCTAGCAAGTTTTCTAAAGAAAAAGCTAATCTTGGTAAAAAGCTGTATTTTGAACCAAGACTTTCTAAAAGTGGTTTGATTTCTTGTAATACCTGTCACAATTTAGGTATGGGTGGTGCTGATGGTATAGCAGCGGCTGTAGGACACAAATGGACTGCTAATCCTCATCATTTAAATTCGCCAACAGTTTATAATTCTGTTTTAAATTCAACTCAATTTTGGGATGGTAGAGCAGGTACTTTAGCAGATCAAGCAAAAGGACCAATCGAGGCAGAACCTGAAATGGCAACTCCTGCTAAGTTAGCAGTAGAAAAAATTTCTTCTATGCCAGAATATGTTAAAGAATTTAAAAAAATATATGGTAATGATGGGGTAACTTTTGATAATATAGCAGATGCTATTGCTACATTTGAAAGAACACTTTTAACTCCATCTAAATTTGATAAATTCTTAGAAGGTGATACAAAAGCTTTAAGCAAAAAAGAAAAAGAAGGTTTAAAAACTTTCATCGATAAAGGCTGTACAGCTTGTCATACAGGAGTAAATTTAGGTGGTAGTATGCAAGCTTTCCAAGTGGCAGCTAAATATAAATTTGCAAATGTAGGTGATTTTAAAGGTGATGCAAATGGTTTAGTTAAAACTCCAACTTTAAGAAATATTGCCGAAACAGCTCCATACTTCCATAATGGCGCTATTTGGTCTTTACAAGATGCGATTAAAGAAATGGGTAGTGTGCAACTTGGCATAGAAATTTCTGACAAAGAAGCAGCTTCTATAGAAACTTTCTTACATGCTCTAACAGGTAAAAAACCAAGCATTACTTATCCTCAACTTCCAAAAGCTACTGAAAAAACTCCAAAACCAGAGCTTTAATCAAATTTTCCCTAAAGATATTTCTTTAGGGAATGTTGTTTTTTGTTTATTTTTTATATATAATACATTCTTAATTTTTAATTAGGAATTGGCTTATGAAAAATAAAATTTTATTTAGTGTGATTGCATTAACAGCTATTTTATTTAGTGCGTGTGCTAATCATGCAAAAGTAAACAATGAATTAGAGCAAAAGTTAACCCAAAAGATATGTTCTGATGAATTTTTTACTCAAGAAATGACTAAGGTAGATAAAAAAGATGATCCAGTATATGTAGGATTAAATGCAGGTTTAATCGCAAAAAATTGTGGATATTTTAATCTTAGTAATGAATTTTTTGATAAGGTTGAGGAATCTTATCAAGTTGATGTGGATTTAAGAAGTGGCGCTCAAAAAATTGCTAAAACAGCTGTAACTACATTAATAAATGATTCTATATTAGACTATGATGGCTCTTTATATGAAAGAATAATGGTAAATACATATAAGGGTTTAAATTTTATGAGTGAGGGTGATTATAATAATGCAAGAGTGGAGTTTAAAAGAGCTTTATTGCGTCAAGATAGAGCAAAAGATTATTTTAAAGCTCAAATTGCTAAAAATAAAGCAGAATTAGAAAAGGCCAAAAAAGAAGATCCAAATTTTAATAAAAATTTTAGTGAATCAGCAAAACAAATAAATGCTCAATATGAAGTTTTGTTTGAAGAATTTTCAACAAGTAAAAATTTTACCAATCCTTATGCAACTTACTTAGCTTCGATTTTTTATTATATGAGCAAAGATTATACTTTGGCTAAAGATTTATTTAAAGAAATAAAGATTTTAAACCCAAAAAATAAAGAAATTAATAAAGAGTGGAAAGCAATTAGCAACGCTAAATCAAAAAATAAATATGTTTTTATTGTTTATGAGAATGGTTTTGGTGTGGTAAAGGATGAGTTTAAATTAACTCTGCCTTTGATTTTAAATGACACTCTTACGACAACTTCTATTGCTCTACCTAAGCTAAAAAAAAGAAGTCAGTCTTTTGAGTATTTAAGTGTAAATGATACTAATACTACAAAATTAGTTGATTTGGATAATGTTGTAGCAAGCGAGTTTAAGTTCGAGCAACCATCAATAGTTACAAAAGCAATAGTTTCAACTATCTTAAAAACTACTATCAATGCAGCAGTAGCTAATAATGACTCAACAGGAGGTTTTTTAAGCCTTGCTAGTGGTATCATGAATGCAGCAACTACTCAAGCTGATGTTAGATCTTGGAGAGGATTGCCACAAAGCATAGGAGTTGTTATGATTAAAAATACAGGTAAAATTATTATTAAAACTCCAAGTGATGATGTGCTATTTGAAAGACAGATTAATCCAAAGAAAAATGTATTGGTTGTAGTGCGTTCTTTTGTACCTAGTATTGCTCCAAGTATAAATATCATAGAAAAATGAAAAAGTTAATTTTTTTATTATTATTAAATTATATGTTTTTGGTTTCGCAAGATACTTTTGATGCAAATTTTAAACATACAAATGTAAAAAGTATAAAAGAAAGAATAAATAATGCAGGATTATTAGAAGTGCAGATTATTTTTTATAGTTCTGTTGATAAAAAGCTTTCTTATAAAATAGAATGGTTTGATAAGGATGGATTTGTTATAAAAAATACTATTGATAAAAACTATAAAAATATAAGATTATTAGCTAAACAAGAGTATATTATACAAAATATAGCTAGTAATAAGGAAGCAAAAAAATATAAAATATATATTAAATAAAAAAGGATAAATAATGAAAAAAATTAAAATTTTAACAAGTGTAGTGGCTATAGGTGTTTTATTTAGTGCGTGCATGCAACAACCTATTTATGTAGATGGAACTGCGGCAAAAGTAAAACAAGGCGATTCTTTAAGCATGGCTTTAACTGGTGAAGATTTTGACAATACAGCTAAAGAGATGTTAAATAGTTTGTTTAATTCAAGTTATGTTGTGAATAAAATAGGAAATTCAGGTAAGGCTATTGTGGCAGTTTATGATGTGGTAAATGATACGGCTTTAAGAATAGATACTAGAAATTTGACTGATTTGATGGTAGAAGAACTTATAAATTCAGGTAAATTTGCAGCTTCAGCTACTCAGGGCAATGATAGTGCTACTCAAAATAATATGGATGATGTAATGAGCGATAAAGATGATGATAGATATGATAAAGCTACAGTATCTAAAAACCATACGCAAATTAGTGCATCTTTGACTTTACAGGGAAGAATTGGTCAGCAAAATATAAAATTAAGTAATGGTAAAACCCAAGTTGAATACTTTTTTGTTATGAAATTAGCTGAAAAGGGCAGTGGTTTAGTAGTATGGCAAAAAACTAATAGAATCAATAAACTAGGATCTAGTAAAACTGTAAGCTGGTAATATAAAACAACAAGGAAAGATATGATGAAAAAAAGATTTGTTATTGGATCATTATTGGTAGCGAGTTTTCTTTATGCTCAAGCAACTCCACAAGTTGAAATTACTCAAGAAGATATTAAAATTCAAAATGAAATGTCAGATGCTAGCTCTAAAGATATTACTCCAAAATCTTTAGATGATTTTTTTGAAGAATTTGCAGATAATTTTGGTATAGAATATGGTATTACAAAAGATGGAAAAACCTTTTATACGGGTAGAAGTGTAGTTGCGCTAAGCGATAGCGATCCTCAATTTGCTCAAGCTTTGCAAAATGCTTACCAAAAAGCTATGCTTAATTTACAGTCTGATTTTATTGAAGATGCCTTTGGAAGAATGGCAGTGAGTAAAATTCAAAATTACGAAGCTGATAATTCTACTAATGCAAAAGAATTTGAAGAACTACCAAAAGGAAGTGTTGTAGGGCAAATTTTTGATAAACTGGTTCAATTAAGTGGTGCAAAATTAGATAAAGCTTTGAGAGATTTGGGCATTAATGTAGAAGGTTTAACAGAGGAAAGAAAAAAGATTTTATTAAAAGAAGAGTTTCTTAATAAAACAATTACTAGTGCAGTTGGTTCAATGAGCGGTTTAATTCCTGTGCAAACTATAGTTACGCAAAGAAGAGGGCAATATGATATTGGTGTAATTGCAGTTGTTTCTAAAAAAACTCGTCAACTTGCTAAAGATATGTCTTTAGCGCGTCAAAGTAACATCAAAGGTAAAGGAAAAAATATCAACAAGTATTTACCAAAAGACAATAAAGGCTTTCTTAATGAATATGGTATTCGCTTAGTTTATGATGAAAAAGGTTCACCGGTTATTTTAAGCTATGGAAATTGGGGTTATATTGCTGATGCAAATAATGCCAAGAAGACAAATATATTAGAAGATAGGGCTAAAGATACAGCTTCAACTATGGCTGATGCAGCTATAATTGAATTTATCAATACAAATTTAAGTTTAAAAGATGAAAAAACTACAGGTGAAAGTTATGAAGAAATCATCAAACAAAGCTTAAATATCAATGACAACACTACTCAAGAACAAATTCAAGATTTCACAAATATTGTAGAAAAAATCAATACAAAAATAAAAGCAAGTGCTGGCGGAAAAATCAAAGGCATAGGAACACTTAAAAGATGGAATTATACAAGCGAAAATGGTATAGAACATGTAGGTGTTGTAAGATTTTATTCTTATGATAATGTGGCAAATATTAACGAAGCTTTAAAATCAAATTCAAACACTAGTGTCCCAAAAACTGAACCTAAAAAGTCTTCTAATATACAAAGAAGTTCTAATGTTGTAAATGATATAGATGATTTTTAGGAAAAATTTATGAAGATATTACAAATTTGTATTTTGATTTTATGTTTTCATTTGAGTTTATATGCCAAAATAATCACCACAAGTACTACCAATTCAAGTACGGGCGAGGGTATAGGAGCTAGCAGAGAAGAGGCAATAAATAATGCCATAATAGAAGCTATTGGTAAATTAAATGGTGTTAATATTGACTCAACCAAGCAGTCTTTTGTCGGGGTAAATTCAAATAATAAAAAGACTAATATAGAAGATAGCTATAAAGAGCAAATCATAAAAGCTACAAAAGGCAGAGTTGATGCATATGAAATTGATAGTGTGGTTCAAGAAAACGATAAATACATAGCAAATGTAACCATTTTTAAAACTACTACTCATAAAAAATATCAAATACCAGGTTATAAGCCAGATAGTAGAAGAAGTATTACGGTATTTAATACCTCTTCTAAATACCAAGAGCTTGGAAATATTTTACAGCAAAAAATTATCACAGATTTACTTCAAAGTAGGAAATTTAATGTTTTAGATAGAGATTCTAAAGGTTATTATGAAATGGAGAAAGCTTTGATAAATTCATCTAATACGCATAAAGATGAAATTTACAAACTTAAGAATGTTTTAGCTACTGATTATATTTTGTTATTTCATGTAGGTGGAGTAGATCTTAAAACCAAAGGAAATAAAAATAAAATAGATGTTGTGGTGGATTATCGCGTGCTTTTATTTGCCACCAGACAAATTAAATTTTCAAATACTTTAACCATGTCAGCCTTTGTTAAAGGTGATTCTTTAGTAGCTAGTGAAAAGCTAAGTGAAAAAATTGCAAAGAAAATTTCAGATGATATTTTAAATGCTATTTATCCTTTAAAAGTTGCACAAGTTAGTAATAATGAAGTAGTCTTCTCGCAAACTTTGAGTAATGATGAAATCTATGAGTGTTATTCTTTGGGTGAAGTGATAAAGGATGCTTATACTAAAGAAAATACAGCAAGAATAGAAACAAAAAGTGGAAAGGTTCAAATTATCCGCTCAACACCAAAACTATCATATGCTAAAATTCTTGAAGGAAGTGTTAAAAAAGATGATATTTGTAGACCTTTAGATGATAGCGGTGTTGGAATGGAAAAACAACATAGTGTAAATCCAAATGGTACAGTAAATTTAGGTTGGTAATTAACCTAAATTTAAAATTATTTTGAGTATAATCTCAAGTTTCAACCACTAAAGCTTTTTAAATTTATGTTTTATACATAATGCTTTATGGTGCTACCAAAATATTTTAAGAAAGGATAGCTGTATGTATGCTATTATAAAACACAGTGGAAAACAATACAGAGTAAGCCAAGGTGATGAGCTTAAACTAGATCGTTTTGAAGCTGAAGCAAAATCAAGCGTAGAAGTAAGTGAAGTTCTTGCTGTATGCGATAAAGAATTAAAGGTAGGTGCGCCGTTTGTTGCGGGTGCAAAAGTTGTTTTAGAAGTGATTGCTCATGGAAAAGACAAAAAAGTTGTGATTTATAAAAAAAGACGTAGAAAAGACTCAAAATTAAAACGTGGTTTTAGAAGACAATTTACTCGCGTTAGAGTAGTAGATATTAAAGCTTAAGGAGTAAAGAATGGCACACAAGAAAGGTCAAGGTTCAACTCAGAATAATCGTGATTCTATAGGTCGTCGTCTAGGTGTTAAAAAATTTGGTGGAGAATTTGTTCGCGCTGGTAACATCATCATTCGCCAAAGAGGAACAGCAACTCATGCAGGTAATAACGTAGGCATGGGAAAAGATCATACAATTTTTGCTTTAATTGATGGTTTTGTAAAATTTGAAAGAAAAGATAAAAATAGAAAAAAAGTTTCTGTTTATCCTGCATAATTTAAAGGCTACTTTGTAGCCTTTTTCTTCTTTTTAATCTTAATATATTAAAAAAAATATAATATCATTTTAAAAATTTATACTTTGGTGATTGTATGTTTATAGATAATGTAAAATTAGTTTTAAGTTCAGGTAATGGTGGTAAAGGTGCTGTGAGTTTTCGCCGTGAAAAACATGTTCCACTTGGTGGACCTGATGGTGGCGATGGTGGAAATGGTGGCGATGTGTATTTTATATGTGATAACAATACCCATACCCTAGCGCACTTTAAAGGTAAAAAAGAACTTAAAGCACAAAATGGCCAGCCGGGTTTGGGCCGTAATAAAAATGGTAAAAGAGGGGAAAGTTTAGAGTTGATTGTCCCTCAAGGTACCCAAGTAATTGATGCACAAAGTGGGGAAGTTTTACTTGATATGCTAGTAGAAGGTCAAAAAGAACTCTTTTTAAAAGGTGGTAAAGGTGGTCTTGGCAATACTCACTTTAAAAACTCTACTAATCAGCGCCCAGATTATGCTCAACCAGGTGTGACAGGAAAAACCTTAAGTGTGTGCTTAGAGTTAAAACTCATAGCAGATGTTGGACTTGTAGGCTTTCCAAATGTAGGAAAATCCACTCTTATAAGCGTAGTATCTAATGCAAGACCTGAAATAGCTAATTATGAATTTACTACTTTAACTCCAAAACTTGGTATGGTTGAAGTAGATGATTATAATTCTTTTGTAATGGCAGACATTCCAGGTATTATAGAAGGTGCAAGCGATGGTAGGGGTTTGGGACTTGAGTTTTTAAGACATATAGAAAGAACTTCTTTTTTGCTTTTTGTGCTTGATCCATTAAGAGATATGAGTTTAAAAGAGCAATTTTGCATTTTAAGAAAAGAATTAGAAAAATTTTCAAGCAAACTTTATGCAAGAAATTTTGGCTTAATGCTTTCAAAAAGTGATAGTGTAAATTTGGGTGAGGAATTTGCACAAAAAATGGAAGATGATTATAATGAGTTAAAAGCTTATTTACAAAGTCAAAATAATCCACAAAGCTTTTTTGTTAAAGTATCAAGCCTTGAAAAAACAGGTTTAAAAGAGCTTAAATTTATGCTTTTAGAAGAAGTTAAAAAAATTAGAAGTCAAAATAATCTTTGATGAGTGAAAATTTAACTATAGATTTTATCCAAGAATATATCAAGTCCAATTTTAAAGGTTTGGTATATAAATTTACCTATAAAGAACATAGCTTTTTTTATAATCCCGATAAGGTTTTAAAAAACGGAGTTTATTTTTGTACTATTAAAGAAAATGATGGCATAAATGATAAAGCTTCGAATTTAAATAGAGAAGGTGTGTTTCGTCTAAGTTGTTCTCTTTGTGATCAAGATTACCAAAATCTTTTTGGTCAAAAACCTAAAAAAGCTTTAAAGGGTGAGATTGTTAGTTTAAATTATGATTTTTCTATGCTTGATCTTATCATGCCTCATCCAATTTATGCTTATATGGGATATATTTGTATTAACAATCCTTCAAGAAAAAATTTTGAAATTTTTAAAGATTATCTTGAGCTTTCATATCAAAAAGCTATAAAAACTTATCAAAAAAGGATAGCGGCACTATGAAAAATATCATTTTTATGGGAACTCCCTCTTATGCAACATGTATTTTAAAAGAGCTTGTCGATAAAGGATTTAATGTTCAAGTCTTATTTACCCAGCCTGATAAACCTGTGGGAAGAAAACAAATTTTAACTCCAAGTGATACTAAAAAATTTGTTTTGGAAAATAATTTAAATATAGAAATTTTCACTCCAAAAAGCTTAAAAGATGAAAACATAGTCAATGGAATAAAAAGCCTAAAACCTGATTTTATAGTTGTTGCTGCTTATGGGAAGATTTTACCAAAAGAAATTTTAGATATTGCTCCCTGTATCAATTTGCATGCTTCCTTACTTCCTAAATATCGTGGCGCTTCACCTATACAAAGCGCTATTTTAAATGGGGATAAAATAAGCGGGGTTTGCACTATGCTTATGGAAGAAGGGCTTGATAGTGGTGCTATTTTAGAAAACATAGAATGTGATATAGAAGGTAAAAATTCAGCTGAAGTTTTTATTATGCTTTCCAATTTAGCAGCTAAGCTTACTATTTCTACACTTTTGAATTTTGAAAAAATTGTCCCAAAAAAGCAAGATGAAAGTTTAGTTACACATTGTAAAAAAATTAAAAAAGAAGATGGCTTGATTGCTTTAAATAATGCAAGTGAAATTTATCAAAAATTTCTAGCTTTTGCACCTTGGCCTGGAATTTTTTTAGAAAATGGTTTGAAATTTTTAGACATAGAGCTAATTGATAGTGAAAAAACTCAAAAACCAGGTGTGATTTTACAAATAGAAAAGGAAAGCTTTTTGCTTTCATGTACAAAAGGTATTTTAAGGATTAAAACTTTACAAGAAAGTGGAAAAAAAGTTTTAGACGCTAAGACTTATTTAAATGGAAAAAGGTTAAAACTTGGAGATAGTTTATTTTGATGAACTTGAATCAACTCAAGTTTATTTAAGTGAAAAAATTCGCAGTGGAGAGATTACTAACAATACAGCCATTTGTGCTTTTATCCAAAGTGCTGGTATAGGTAGTAGAGATAATACTTGGCAAAGTAAGCAAGGAAATTTGCATGTATCTTTTTGCATAAAAACTCAAGAATTAACACAAGATCTTCCTTTGGCTTCTGCTAGTATATACTTTGCATTTTTAATGAAAGAAGTATTGCAAAGACAAAATTCAAAAGTATGGATTAAATGGCCTAATGATTTTTATATAGAAGATAAAAAAATAGGCGGATTGATGAGTTCTAAAATCAATGATTTTTTGGTTGTAGGAATGGGGATTAATCTTAAATACGCCCCATTTAATGCTGAAATTTTAGACATAGAAGTAGATATAGCAAAACTTTTAAATGAGTATTTTTTTTATGTAGATGAGAAAATTTTATGGAAGAATATTTTTAGCAAGTATATGCTAGAATTTGAAAAATCAAGAAATTTTTTTATACATAATGAAGGTAAGATTTTATCTTTAAAAGATGCTTTGTTGTATAAAGATGGTTCTATATTGTTAGATAATAAAAGGATATATAGTTTAAGATGAGTGAGATAATAACTATTGCAAATCAAAAAGGTGGGGTAGGTAAAACTACTACCGCTATTAATCTAGCGGCTTCTTTGGCAGTAGCTGAAAAAAAGGTTCTTTTAATAGATATTGATCCACAAGCTAATGCTACAACAGGACTTGGTTTTAATAGAAGTAATTATGAATATAATATTTACCATGTTTTTATAGGTAGGAAAAAACTTTCTGAAATCATTTTAAAAACTGAGCTTCCACAATTATATTTAGCTCCATCAAATATTTCTTTGGTTGGAATTGAGCAAGAAGTAGTAAAAGAAAGCGGAGAATATAGAACGATTTTAAGGGAAAAAATCAAAGAAATTGCTAAAGATTATGATTTTATTATCATTGACTCACCACCTGCACTTGGAAGCATTACGGTAAATGCTTTTGCAGCAAGTGATAGTGTTATTATCCCTATACAATGTGAGTTTTATGCGCTTGAGGGTGTTGCGATGGTTTTAAACACTATTAAATTTGTGAAAAAAACTATCAATCCAAAACTAAAAATAAAAGGCTTTTTGCCAACTATGTATAGCTCACAAAATAATCTTTCAAAAGATACTGTGGAAGATTTAAAGCAAAATTTCAAACAAAAGTTATTTAGAACAGGTGATAATGAAGATGATTTCATCATCATACCAAGAAATGTAAAACTTGCTGAAAGTCCAAGCTATGGAAAGCCTATTATACTTTATGATATAAAATCTCCAGGTTCAGTGGCATATCAAAATTTAGCACATTCTATATTAGGATAAAAAATGGCAAAAAAAAGTGCATTAGGAAGAGGTTTAAGTAGTATTTTGGCTGATATTGATGAGGTTTATGAAAAAGAATTAGGCTCTAATGAAGGCAGAATAGAAGAAATTGATATAGATTTAATTAGTCCAAACCCTTATCAGCCAAGAAAAAATTTTGATACCCAAGCTCTAGAAGAACTTGCAGGTTCTATCAAAGAATATGGTTTGATTCAGCCTGTTGTGGTTTTTAAAAAAGATGAATTTGATTATATTTTAATAGCAGGTGAGAGAAGATTTAGAGCATGTAAGCTTTTAG
This sequence comes from Campylobacter sp. CNRCH_2014_0184h, assembly GCF_025772985.1. Taxonomy (NCBI): domain Bacteria; kingdom Pseudomonadati; phylum Campylobacterota; class Epsilonproteobacteria; order Campylobacterales; family Campylobacteraceae; genus Campylobacter; species Campylobacter sp. CNRCH_2014_0184h. The sequence goes on from NZ_JAKMTB010000003.1 coordinate 21,453, forward strand.
AAAAAGAACAAATTAAAGCTGTAGTTTTAAATGTAGATGATATAAAATTACGTGAGCTTGCTTTAATAGAAAATATTCAAAGAGAAAATTTAAACCCTATAGAATTAGCACATTCTTATAAAGAGTTATTAGAAATTCATGATATCACTCAAGAAAAATTAGCCGATCTTATTCACAAATCAAGACCTCAAATTGCTAATACTTTAAGACTTTTAAATTTAAACGAGCAAACGCAAAATTTCATTATAGAAGGTAAAATCTCACAAGGACATGCAAAAGTTTTAGTGGGACTTGAAAAAGAAGAAGAAAAAATGATAGTTGATACTATCATAGGGCAAAAACTCAATGTAAGAGATACCGAAAAGTTAATTAAAAATTTTAAAAACACAAACCAATTAGAAAAAAACGCAACTTCAAACAAACAATATCAATCTATAATAAATTTAAAAGAAAAAATTGAATCTTTAGGCTTAAAAGTAAATGCAAAAGATTTAAAAATTACTATAAATTTTGAAAATGAAGATGAGGTTAGGGAATTTCTAAAGATATTAAATTAAATATGTTTTTAGGTATGTTTTGCTATAATTTCGCGTTTTATTTAGATTTATTTAGGAGTATTAATGTTTAATGATGTACATTTTTCCATCATGATAGCCACCGGTGTCATTTTTTTGCTTATGATAGCGATTTTAAATTCTATGCTCTATAAACCTTTGATTAAATTTATGGATTCTAGGGATTTAACTATAAAAAATGATGAAGAAAAAATGAAAAAAAATTCTGATGATGTTTCAAATGTAGAAAGTGAATTAGAAAAAATTCATATCCAAACAAGAGATGAAATCAATCAAATCAAAGCAAAAGCAATAGAAGAAGCTAAAATAAAACAAGAAAAAGAATTATCAACAAGAAAAAGAGAATTAGAAGATCAAATGCTTGTTTTTCTTAAAAGTCTAAGAGAAAAAGAAAAAGAATTAAAAGAAGAAATGCGTTTAAAAATGCCAGAATTTAAACAAAGCTTTAAAAATAGCTTGAGTAAAATTTAAGGAAGATAAATGTTGAAAAAAATTACATTATTATCAATACTTCCTTTTTATGCTTTTGCAGCAGGTAATGGAAGTGGTGAGTATGATATTATTCCAAGAGCGGTTAATTTTGTTTTATTTGCTGCTATTTTGTATTATTTCATAGCAACACCTTTGAAAAATTTCTACAATGGTAGAATTGCAAAGATTGCATCTAGAATGAATGAAATTCAAGAAAAACTTATTGCAAGTAAAAATCATAAATTAGAAATGATGAAAAAATTAGATTTAGCCAAACAAGAAGCTGTTAATGCAGTTGCTCTTGCAAAAAAAGAGGCAGAAATTATTACTGAAAAAATCGAGAATGAAACAAAAATGGAAATTAAAGCTCTAGAAAAAACTTACGAAGAGCACAAAGAATATGAAATAAGAAAAATGGAAAAAGAAGTTGTGCAAGCAGTTTTAGAAGAAATTTTTGAAGATCAAAATTTACAGCTACAACAAAAAGAAATTTTAAATATCATGATGAAAAAGGTGTCTTGATGGAAAAAGTAATTGCTAAAACATATGCAAAGGCAATATTAGAAAGAAATGATTTTGAAAATTTTTATTCTAATTTGTTAGAGTTAAGCTCAGCTTTTGCATCTAATAAATTTATAGATATTTTAAATTCATACGAAATAAAACAAGACAAAAAACTAGAGTTAATACTTTCATTATTGAATAATCCAAGTGATGCTTTTAAAAATTTTATAAATTTGATTGTGGATAATAAAAGAGAAATGTTAATTCCAGAAATCACTAAAGAGTTAAGTGAACAAAAAGCATCAAAAGAAAATACATTTTTAGGACAAGTTTACTCAAAAGAAAAATTAAGCGAAGAAGAAATTAAAAATTTAGAGGAAAAACTTAGTCTTAAATTTAATGCAAAAATTAGATTAGATAGTAAAATAAGTGATAATGACAGTGTAAAAATTAGCTTAGACGGACTTGGGTATGAAATTTCATTTTCAATGCAAAGCTTAAAAGCTAAGATGAATGAATATATATTAAAAGCAATTTAAGGAGATTTGATGAAATTTAAAGCAGATGAAATTAGTTCTATTATAAAAGAAAGAATTGAAAAATTTGACTTTAATCTTGAAATAGAAGAAACCGGTAAAATTATTTCAGTTGCCGATGGTGTTGCTAAGGTATATGGCCTTAAAAATGCTATGGCTGGAGAGATGGTTGAATTTGAAAATGGCGAAAAAGGAATGGTTCTTAACCTTGAAGAATCAAGTGTTGGTATTGTTATCTTAGGTAAAGGACTTGGACTTAAAGAAGGAAGTTCTGTAAAAAGATTAAAAAAACTTTTAAAAGTTCCAGTTGGAGATGCATTAATAGGACGTGTTGTAAATGCTTTAGGAGAGCCAATTGATGCTAAAGGCGTAATTGAAGCGAGCGAATATCGTTTTGTAGAAGAAAAAGCAAAAGGTATTATGGCTAGAAAAAGCGTTCATGAACCATTACATACGGGTATTAAAGCTATTGATGCTTTAGTTCCAATTGGTAGAGGACAAAGAGAATTAATCATCGGTGATAGACAAACAGGTAAAACAACTGTAGCAATTGATACAATTATTAGTCAAAAAGGTAAAGATGTTATTTGTATTTATGTTGCAATTGGCCAAAAACAAAGTACTGTAGCTCAAGTAGTTAAAAAGCTTGAAGAATATGGCGCAATGGATTATACTATAGTGGTGAATGCGGGTGCATCAGATCCTGCTGCGTTACAGTATCTTGCGCCATATGCTGGGGTAACTATGGGTGAATATTTTAGAGATAATTCAAGACATGCATTGATCGTTTATGATGATTTAAGTAAACATGCTGTTGCATACCGTGAAATGTCTTTGATTTTACGTCGTCCTCCAGGTCGTGAGGCTTATCCTGGTGATGTGTTCTATCTACATTCAAGATTGCTTGAAAGAGCAAGTAAGTTAAGCGATGAGCTTGGCGCGGGAAGCTTGACTGCACTTCCTATTATTGAAACTCAAGCAGGGGATGTTTCAGCTTATATTCCAACCAATGTTATTTCAATTACAGATGGTCAAATTTTCTTAGAAACAGATTTATTTAACTCAGGTATTCGTCCTGCGATTAATGTTGGTTTATCTGTATCTCGTGTTGGTGGTGCTGCGCAAATTAAAGCAACAAAACAAGTTTCAGGTACATTAAGACTTGATTTAGCTCAGTATAGAGAATTGCAAGCTTTTGCACAATTTGCAAGTGATTTGGATGAAGCTAGTAGAAAACAACTTGAGCGTGGACAAAGAATGGTTGAAGTTTTAAAGCAACCTCCATATTCTCCACTTTCACCAGAAAATCAAGTTGTGATTATTTTTGCAGGCACTAAAGGTTATTTAGATGATGTTGCGGTTTCGAAAATTGGAGAATTTGAAGCAGCTTTATATCCATTTATTGAGGCTAAGTATCCAGAAATTTTTGAGCAAATTAGAACTAAAAAAGCTTTAGATAAAGATTTAGAAGAAAAACTAGCTAAAGCATTGAGTGAGTTTAAAGCAAACCATATATAAGGTTTTTAAATGTCTAATTTAAAAGAAATTAAAAGAAAAATAAAAAGTGTTCACAATACACAAAAGACAACCAATGCGATGAAGCTTGTCTCTACTGCTAAACTAAGAAAAGCAGAAGAGGCAGCTAAAAAATCAAAGGTTTTTGCTCAAAAAATCGATGAAGTTTTATCAGAAATTGCGTTCAAGATCAATCAATACGATGGGCTTGATGACAAACTTCCATTTTTTAGAAAAAAAGATAATATAGAAAAAATGGATATTATTTTTGTCACAGCCGATAAGGGTTTGTGTGGTGGATTTAATATTAAAACCATTAAAGCCGTAAATGAAATGCTTGAAGATTGCAAAACAAAAAAAATCAAGGTAAGATTAAGAGCTATTGGTAAAACAGGTATAGAATATTTTAATTTTCAAAATATAGAAATTTTGGAAAAATATTTAGATACAAGTTCAAGTCCAGATTATGATAAGGCTTGTGCTATTATCCAAAAAGCTGTTGATGATTTTGTAAATGGCGTGACAGATAAAATTGTAATCATTCACAATGGTTATAAAAATATGATTTCTCAAGAAATTCGTATTAATGAGTTGTTGCCAGTAGAAGCTATTGTTGGTAAAGAAGAACAAAAGTCTGAATCTTTAATGGACTTAGAACCAGAAGATGAAGAAATTTTAAACGATTTGTTAAAAACTTATTTTGAATATAACATGTACTTTTCTTTAGTTGATTCTTTGGCAGCTGAACATAGTGCTAGAATGCAAGCCATGGATAATGCAACCAATAATGCAAAAGCTAGAGTTAAGCAGCTTAATCTAGCTTATAATAAAGCAAGACAAGAATCTATTACCACCGAGTTGATAGAAATCATCAGCGGTGTTGAGTCAATGAAATAAATTTAGGAGTGATGATGCAAGGTTTTATTTCTCAAGTTTTAGGACCAGTGGTTGATGTTGAATTTAAAGACTATCTTCCACAAATTAATGAAGCTATTATTGTTAATTATGAATTAGAAGGAAAAGAATGCAAGCTAGTTCTTGAAGTAGCTGCGCATTTAGGCGATAATAAAGTAAGAACCATCGCTATGGATATGACGGATGGTCTTGTTAGAGGTTTAACAGCTGTCGCAACTGGAAATCCAATTAGCGTTCCAGTAGGCGAAAAAGTTCTTGGAAGAATTTTTAATGTAACGGGTGATTTGATTGATGAGGGTGAAGAAATCAATTTTGATAAACACTGGTCAATTCATAGAGATCCGCCTCCATTTGAAGAGCAAAGTACAAAAAGTGAAATCTTTGAAACAGGTATAAAGGTTGTTGATTTGCTAGCTCCTTATGCTAAGGGTGGTAAAGTTGGTCTTTTTGGTGGTGCAGGTGTTGGTAAAACCGTTATTATTATGGAATTAATTCACAACGTTGCATTTAAACACAGCGGATATTCGGTTTTTGCAGGTGTTGGCGAAAGAACTCGTGAGGGTAATGACCTTTATAATGAAATGAAAGAAAGTAACGTATTGGATAAAGTTGCATTGTGCTATGGTCAAATGAATGAACCACCAGGAGCAAGAAATCGTATTGCGTTAACAGGTCTTACTATGGCTGAGTATTTTAGAGATGAAATGGGACTTGATGTTTTAATGTTTATTGATAATATTTTTAGATTTTCTCAATCAGGTTCAGAAATGTCAGCGCTTTTAGGAAGAATTCCTTCAGCTGTTGGTTATCAACCAACCCTAGCTAGCGAAATGGGTAAGTTCCAAGAAAGAATTACTTCAACCAAAAAAGGATCTATTACTTCAGTTCAAGCAGTTTATGTACCAGCAGATGACTTAACAGACCCTGCGCCAGCAACAGTTTTTGCACACTTGGATGCAACAACAGTTTTAAATAGATCAATTGCTGAAAAAGGTATTTATCCAGCTGTTGATCCACTTGATTCTACTTCAAGAATGCTTGATCCGCAAATTATTGGTGAAGAGCACTATAAAGTAGCACGTGGAGTACAATCAGTATTACAAAAATATAAAGATTTGCAAGATATTATTGCTATTTTGGGTATGGATGAGTTAAGCGAAGAAGATAAATTGATTGTTGAAAGAGCAAGAAAAATTGAAAAATTCCTATCTCAACCATTCTTCGTTGCTGAAGTTTTCACAGGTAGCCCTGGAAAATATATCAGCTTAGAAGATACAATTGCAGGATTTAAAGGTATTTTAGAAGGTAAATATGATGATTTACCAGAAAATGCTTTTTATATGGTTGGTAATATAGATGAAGCTATAGCAAAAGCTGAAACACTTAAAGAAGTTAGCAGAAAAGACGTTTGTTTAGATAATTGTAAAGTGGATAAGGCTAAAAAAGGTTAATTTATGCAAGATTTAATATCTTTAGAAATCATTACACCTCTTGGTATGATTTATCAAGGGGATGCAAGATTGGTAGTTCTTCCTGGAAGCGAGGGTGAATTTGGTGTTTTAAAAGGACATGCATCTTTAATCTCTTCTTTAAAAGCAGGAATTATAGATATAGAAAAATCAGATTCAACTCATGAATTAGTTGCTATTGATTCAGGTCATGCAAAAGTTTCTGAAACTAAAGTGAGTGTTTTAGCAAAAGGCGCTGTATGGGTTGGAGGAAATAGTGATAGTGAAATAGCAAAAAGATTAGAAGAAGCAAAAGATTTAATTAAATCTATGAGCAGTGATAGTATTGCACTTGCTTCTACTTTTGCTAAAATGGATAATAATGTAAGGCAAAAATAGTGGATTTTCAAGCAATTTTTCATTTTTTTGAAAATACAAGCTTAATCACTTATATAGTATTAGCTTGGCTTTCGGTGTATTTTATACTTAGTTTTAGTATATTATTTTCAAGGTTGATGCTTATTAATAAATGGACTCAAAATGAAAGCCAGGCTTTAGAAGCTTTAATGAGAGGCGAAAAAGATTTAAGTCAAAGTGCATCAATTTTAAAAAAATGTGTTGAAGTTGATGAAACAAAGATGAATATTTATAAAAATTCTGTAGAAAAAAAAGCCACAATAGGATTAACTTGGCTTAGCATTATCGCTTCAACCTCTCCTTTTATAGGTCTTTTTGGTACGGTTATTTCTATACTTGAAACTTTTGGTGGCTTAGAGATGCAAAATTCTTTAAGCATTATAGCTCCTAAAATCAGTGAAGCTTTAGTGGCTACAGGTTGTGGAATTTTAGTAGCGATTCCTGCATACAGTTTTCATTTGATTATTAAACGTAAAGCCTATGAATTGATTAATATCTTAGATAGTGAAATCAAGGTGCTGGTAAGTTCTATAAAGGCTTAATTTATGTTTTTAGAAGAAAAACCTGAACTCAATATTACACCTTTGGTAGATATTATGCTTGTGTTGCTTGCTATTTTAATGGTAACAGCACCAAGCATCACATATGAAGAAAAAGTTCAACTTCCTCAAGGTTCGCAAAAAACTTCAAGTGCGCCAAATATTAAAAGTTTGATTATAACAATTAATGCAAAAAAAGAAATTTTTATAGGAAAAGATAAATTTGATTTTATAAGTTTTGCGGATAATATGAATGCTTTAAAAGTTCAGTATAATACTCAAGAGACAGTTTTTATCAGAGCGGATAAGAATCTAAAATATGATGATGTAATGAGTGTTTTAAGAACAATGAAACATTTAGGTTTCCAAAAAGTTGCTTTGCAAACTGAGTAAAAAATGGAAGAAAATTCTACACATAATCTTAAAGCTTTTATTTATGCAACTTTAGTTTATTTTTTTGTTGTTTTTTTGGTATTTTTTAAGTTGGTTGAGTATAAACCAAAAGCCATTGAATATACTGATGATCCTAATGGTTTTATCAATATAGAACTTGGAGATAGCATAAATCAAAATCAAGTAAATATGATACAAGAATTACAAAAAGAAAATCTACAAAGTTTATTTGAAGAAAATCTTTTACAAAAATACACTACCAATAAAAGCGTTAACACCCAAAATATAGAACAACAAGCAAGTGTTTTTAATGAGTTGTTTGGTAAAATAGAAGACTATCAAGAAGAAAAAACGACTAAAGTGCAATCTTCTATGCCTTCAAAAAAACCTACTTTTGCCCAAAGAGAAAAAATCAATGATTTTTCTAAGCAACTCAATGAAAATTTAAAAATAAATCAAGAATTAGGTCAATCTGTCATGGAGCAAAAAGTAGGGGTTTATGATCAATTCTTAGGCGCTGTTAGAAAATATCTTGAAGATAGATGGAGAATTTATAATCCTAGTGGTAATTTAAGTATAGAAGTAGAATTTGTAATTGATAATAATGGTTATTTTTACCTGTTAAACACTACTAGTGCACATAGTGATAATTTTGATAAAAAAGCAAAAGAATTTTTACAAAATTTAGAAGGAAAATACATAACTTTACCTCCAAATGGTAAAATAAGAAAAATTAAAATGCAACTTAGTGATATAATTGAGTTTAAAACGGAGAAACAATGAAAAAAATACTAGTATTTTTATTTTTTTGTTCAGTATTATTTGGACAAGATGCAACAATATCTGTTGTTAATAAAGGTATGCAATTGCCAAAAATTTATATTAAAGATCAGTCTAAATTGAATGATTTAGATCTTAAAAAAAGTTTTTATAACATGCTTGTTAATGATATAAAAGTAAGTTCAAATTTTGAGATAACTCAAGATGAAAAACAAGGTGATTATATTTTTTCTTATATATTAAATAAAAACGGTAAACTTTTAGATATTGATGTTGAAATTTTAGCTGCAAATGAAACTAAAACAAGATTTTACGAACAAATTCTTTCCATCGAAGAGTATCCATTTTTAGCACATAGAAGTGTTGCCCAAATGAATAAAAAGTTAGGTTTTGCTCCGGTTGATTGGATGGATCATAAAATTTTAATAGCTAGAACACAAGGTAGTAAGCAAAGTGATATTTTATTAGCAGATTATACTTTAACTTACCAAAAAGTATTGATTTCAAAAGGTTTAAATTTGTTTCCTAAATGGGCAAATAAAGAACAAAATGCATTTTATTTTACTGCCTATGAAGATGAGATTCCAACTCTTTATAAATATAATATGAAAAATAAAAATATAACAAAAATTATTGCTAGCAAAGGTATGATGGTTGCTTCTGATGTGAGTGATGATGGTAAAAAAATTTTACTTACCATGGCTCCAAAAGACCAACCTGATGTATACTTGTATGATGTAGATTCAAAAAATCTGACACAAATTACAAACTATATGGGTATTGATGTAAATGGCAATTTTGTTGATGGTGATAAAAAAATTGTATTTGTGTCTGATCGCTTAGGCTATCCAAATATTTTTATGCAAAATTTAGATTCAAATTTAACAGAACAAGTTGTTTTTCATGGTAAAAATAATTCTTCGGTTTCTACCTATAAACACTACATGGTTTATTCTAGCAGAGAAGTAAATCAAAGCGGAGTTTTTAATCTTTACTTGATGTCAACTCAAAGTGATTACATAAGACAACTCACCGCAAATGGTAAAAATCTTTTTCCAAGATTTTCAAGTGATGGAGAAAGTGTTGTGTTTATTAAGTACTTAGGCTCTCAAAGTGCTTTAGGTGTTATTCGAATTAATGCAAATAAAGCTTTTCATTATGGCTTAAAAGTGGGTAAAATTCAATCAATTGATTGGTAAAATACTAAAATCATATTTTTTTTGTTATAATTAAATTATGATTTTTAAATAAACAAAAGGGGAAATCAATGAAAAAAATCATTTTTGCTTCAATTACTGCATTTGCTGTTATTGTAAGTGGTTGTGCTACTAAAAACACTAGCGTTAGTAGTTCAAGTAGTGTAGATGGCTCAAAAGGTAGCGGTGGATCTGATAGATTTGAAAATCTTGAATCTTTAAATTCTGTAGCAAATGTATATTTTGATTTTGATAAATTTAATGTTAGATCAGATATGCAAAAGGTTATTGCAAATAATGCTGAAATCTTTAATAAAGAAGCTGCTAATGCTGCAATAGTAGTTGAAGGAAACTGCGATGAGTGGGGAACTGATGAGTATAATCAAGCTTTAGGTTTAAAAAGAGCTAAAGCGGTAAAAGAATCTTTAGTAGCTCAAGGTGTTAGCGCGGATAGAATTAGCGTTAAAAGCTATGGAGAAACTAATCCTGTATGTACTGAAAGAACAAAAACTTGCGATGCTCAAAATCGCCGTGCAGAATTTAAATTATCAAAATAAGTTTTAAATAAATGAAATTAAAATTATTATCAGTAGCTCTTTTAGGAGCTACTTTTTTACACGCTGAAATTTCAGCTTTTGATGCAGGAAAAGTAGATACAAAAACACCTTATGGTTTAACTCAAAATGAAAAATTACAATATGAAAATCAAGAACGCCTAAGGGCATTGAATGAATATTATACAAATTTAACAAGTAAAATAAATACAGCAGTAGAGAATATAGAAGGATTGCAAAGTGTAACAGAGGGTTTGAATGCTCAATATTCAAAAGCTAACACAAAATTGCTTTCATTAGAAGAAACTTATCAAAATTTTGACGCAAACATAACTCAAGAAATTCAAAATTTAAGAGCTTATGTGGAGGAAAATAGGCAAATTCAAGAAAAAAATCATCAAGAAATTCAAAAAGTTTTAAGTGAAATTACAACTTTGATTAATAAAATCAATGATGATTATATTTCAAAAGAAGATATGAATAAAACCATAACCTTTTTTCAGTCTGAAATAGCTAGAGTGCAAAATCAAACAAAAATTACTCCAGTTGTTCCTGTTGTAAGTGATGATAATAAAACCGAAGAAATCATTCAAGATGTAAATGAAACTCAAGATGAAGTGATTGAAGCAAAAGATGATAGTTGGAAAAAATTGCAATCTAGTGAAATTTTGAAAAAAGCGATAGAAGAAACTAATAAAAATCAATTTGAGGATGCAAAAGAAAAATTTGAACATCTAATAAGTATTCACTACAAACCTGCTAGATCTACTTTTTGGCTTGGAGAGATAAGATATAAACAGCAAGATTACGCAGGTGCTTTGGGATTTTATAAGAAAAGTTCTGCTATAAGCACTAAAGGCGATTATGTACCAAAATTACTTTATCATACAGCTATTAGCTTAGATAAGGTTGGGGATCCAAAAAGTGCAAATAAATTTTATAAAGCTTTAAAGACGGCTTATCCTGATAGTCCTGAAGCAAAAGTTTCACCAGATAGAAAATAACAAAGGAGATAAAATGGCTATAGAAAAAAATAGTGTAGTTTCAATGTTTTATGAATTAAAAGATGCAAATACTAATGAAGTTTTAGAATCAAATATTTATGCTGAACCTATTTCTTTTATTTTAGGTAAGGGTCAAATTTTAGAAGGATTAGAAGAAGAAATTCAAAAGCTTAATGCTCCTTGTAATGCTGATATTGTGATAAAAAAAGAAAATGCTTTGGGCGAATATGATGCCAATGCATTACAAACTTTACCAAAAGAGCAGTTTGCAGGGATTGATTTGCAAGTTGGTATGGAGCTTTTTGGCGAAGGTGAAGATGGTAATACGGTAAGAGTAATTGTTAGAGAAATTACCGAAAATGAAGTTACTATTGATTACAATCATGCTTATGCAGGAAAAGACCTGTTGTTTTCAATCAATATTGTAGATGTTAGAGCTGCAAGCGAAGATGAAATTTTAACAGGAATTATTGTAGGTAGTAGAAGTTGTGGATGTGGTGGTGGAGGACATCATCATGATCATCATCACGGACATGGCGGCGGTGGATGTTGTGGTGGCCACGGACATGGCGGTGGCGGTTGCTGCGGTGGCCATTAATGAATAGCGCATTTATTTTCCCAGGTCAAGGTTCTCAAAGTGTTGGCATGGGTTTGAGTTTTTATGATAATTCTAAAAAAGCAAAAGAATTATTAGATAATGCTAGTGATTTTTGTAAAATTGATTTTAAAAATTTGCTTTTTAAGGAAAATGAAAATTTAAATAAAAGCGAATTTACACAAATGGCCATAGTATTAAACTCACTAATGGCTTATGAAGCTTTAAAAGAGCAAGTTGATATAGAAGCTAAGTACAGCCTAGGTCATTCGCTAGGAGAATTTAGTGCTTTAGCAACCCAAAATGCATTTAGCTTTTTGGATGTTATAGCACTTGTTAATAAACGCGGTAAGTTTATGCAAGAAGATTGCTCTAAAATAGAAGCTGGTATGATGGTGATTTTAGGGCTTGAAGATAAAGTGGTAGAAGAACTTTGTCAAAAAGCATTGAGTGAGAAAAAAAACATTTTTGCGGCTAATTATAATTGTGATGGACAAATTGTAGTAGCAGGTTTAAAGCCTGATTTAGCTTCTTATGAGAGTGAGTTTAAAAATGCAGGAGCTAAAAGAGCTATGCTTTTGAACATGAGTGTTGCAAGCCATTGTCCATTATTAAAAAATGCGTCTTTGAAACTTACAAAAGAATTAGAACCTATTTTAAAAGAGAGCTTTAAAAGCGTAGTGTCAAATGTTAATGCAAAAGTGTATAATGATAAAAATCAAGCTCTAATGCTTTTAAGCGAGCAACTCATCAGGCCTGTTCTTTATAAACAAAGTATTAAAGTAATAGATGAAGAAGTAGATTTTTATATAGAATTTGGTGCAAGTGTGTTAAAGGGATTAAATAAAAAAATCACTCAAAAAGAAACTTATACTTTAAGTAAAATAGAAGACATTGATGAAATTTTAAAGGTAATTAAATGAAAATAGCTATTTTAGGAGCTATGCCTGAAGAGGTTACTCCTTTACTAGAAACATTAAAAGAGTATCAAACAATAGAATATGCAAATAATACTTATTATCTTGCAAAATATAAAAATCATGAATTAATTATTGCTTATTCTAAGATAGGGAAAGTAAATTCCACTCTTAGTGCGACTATTATGATAGAAAAATTTAAAGCTGAGCTTTTACTCTTTACAGGTGTGGCTGGTGCTTTTAATCCTAGTTTAGAAATAGGGGATTTAATTTATGCTACAAAATTAGCTCAATATGATTTAGATATCACAGCTTTTGGACATCCGCTTGGCTATGTTCCTGGTAATGAAATTTTTATAAAAACAGATGATAAGCTAAATAATCTTGCCATAGAAGTTGCTAAAGAACTTGGTGTTAAATTACAATCAGGCGTTATCGCTACGGGTGATGAGTTTATTTGTGATGAGAATAAAAAAGCAAAAATTAGAGAAATTTTTAATGCAGATGCTTGTGAAATGGAAGGAGCTAGTGTGGCTTTGGTGTGTGATGCTTTAAAAATTCCATGTTTGATTTTAAGATCTATGAGTGATAAAGCAGGTGAGAAAGCTGAATTTGACTTTGATGAGTTTGTAGAAAAATCAGCCAAAAATTCAGCTAATTTTGTTCTAAAAATTTGTGAGAAATTATGATAAATCTTAGTAAAAAACTAATCAGAGAAGTAGCTAAAGCTAATGCTAAATTTTCTTTAATAGGAGACAATGATAAAGTTTTATTAGGGCTTAGCGGTGGGAAAGATTCGCTTGCCTTAGCACATCTTTTAAAGCGTATGCAAGCACATGCGCCTTTTAAATTTGAACTTAAAGCAGTAACTTTAAGCTATGGCATGGGTGAAGATTATACCAAACTCCATAATCACTGCAAAGAACATGGTATTGATCATGAAGTGATTGATTCTAATATTTATGAAATTTCAGGTGATACGATTAGAAAAAATTCAAGTTTTTGTAGCTATTTTTCAAGAATGAGGCGTGGTGCTTTATATACTTATGCTTTGGAAAATGGTTTTAATAAATTAGCTATAGCTCACCATTTAGATGATGCGGTAGAGAGTTTTTTTATGAATTTTATTTATAATGGTTCTCTTAGGAGTCTAGTTCCCAAGTATAAAAGCAAAAGAGGTGTAGAGGTTATTCGTCCTTTGATTTTTGTAAGAGAAAGACAATTAAGAGAAAATGCTATTAATAATGAATTAGAAGTAATTGGTAATGAATTTTGTCCTGGCATGAAATTAAGTGAAAAAAATGTAAAATTTCCTCATGCAAGAGAAGAAGCTAAGCAGCTTTTAGCAAATTTAGAAAAAGAAAATCCAAAATTATTTACAAGTTTAAAAACTGCATTTGAAAATATCCACACAGATAGCTTTTTTATGGTCAAGGATAATGGCTAATCTTTTAGTTGTTGTTGATTATCAAAATGATTTTATCGATGGTAGCTTGGGTTTTGAAGAAGCTACCAAGATAAAAGATAATATTCTTGCTCTTTTAAAAAATCATCAAGGTGATATTGTTTTTACTTTTGATACGCATGATGAAAATTATTTAAAAACTCAAGAAGGAAAAAATTTACCTACTTATCATTGCATTAGAGATACTTTAGGTTGGCAAATGCCAGGTGATTTTGATGTGTATTTAAAAAATGCAAAAAAAATATTTTATAAGAATGCTTTTGGTAGCTTAGAATTAGCCAATTTTTTAAAACAAAATTATTATGAAAGTATAGAATTTTGTGGTCTTGTTTCACATATTTGTGTATTTAGTAATATTATTTTAGCTCAAAGCGCTAGCATTAACTCAAAAATTATATTACATAAAAATGCAACAGCGAGTTTTAGTAAGTCTTTGGAAAATAGTGCATATGAAATTTTGCAAGCTTATGGCATAGAACTTTTATAAAATGCAAGGGTATATTTTACACACTCAGAGTGTAAAAGATGAGGATTTAATCGTTTATCTTTTAAGTACTAAAAAAGTTATTAAAAGTTATAGATTTTATGGCATGCGTCATTCTAATATACTAAGTGGGTATAAGATTGATTTTGAGCTTGAAGAAAGTTCGAGATTTTTACCACGTTTAAAAGATGTTTTACATATTGGTTTTTCTTGGATTTTAGATAGAGAGAGAATGTTTTTTTGGCAGGAATTTATTAGACTTTTTTATTTACATTTAAAAGATGTTGAAGAAATTGATAGTTTTTACTTTGAACTTTTAGAAGACTGTGCTAAGCGTTTTGAAAAGCAAGATTGCAAACGTGTTATAGTGGATGCTTATTTAAAAATTTTAGATTTTGAAGGGCGTTTGCATAAAAGTTTTGTATGTTTTTATTGTGATGAGTATATTCAAAAAAATGTTGTACTAGTAAGAGCTTTTTTGCCCGCTCATAAAAAATGTGCTTTTGGTTATGAGTTTAATGCTAAAGATCTTGTAAAATTATATAGGAGTTTTAATTCATCGCATTTTAGCGATGAATATATTGATAATTTATATAAAATTATCAAAGAGGGTTTTTAAGGGTAATATCATACATCATAATGACTTCTTGTCTTAATCTTGCAATGATATTTGCACTATCTTTGTGTATATTTTTTGTGATAGTATCTTGGCTATTTTTAATATTTTCAAGCAAATTTTCAAGTTCTTTTTGAGAATTTTGTAAACAAGTTTTTATACATTTTGGTTGGGTTTGTTGTAAAACTTGCTCGAAATTTAAACTTTGATTATTAAGCTTTGAAGCATGTGCTGCTAAATTATTCGCACTTGTTCTAATGCCACCTAATGCTTTGTAAATCCCTTTTGAATTGATATGAGCTGCCATGAACCTTCCTTGTTTTATGGTATCTCTTCATTCATATTGCTTGATAATTTACAAGCAAAAATCATTCCTTATCGAAAAATTCTTGAATATATTTTCGCATAATTTCTGCATCATTAATGCGATTAACACAATCTCTAAAATTAGAAGCATCATCATAGCCCTTAGAATACTCATGTAAGTGTTTTCTAAAGATGCTTATACCTTGTTCTTTATAATGCTTTAACATTTCTTCAAAATGTGTACAAATGATTTTATTTTTCATAGCCTTTTCGATTTTTTTACCAGTTTTTATTTCATAAAATATCCAAGGTTTTCCTACGCTTGCACGCCCTATCATCAAAGCATCACAATTTGTTATTTTAAATACTTCTTTGGCATTATCTTCACTAATATCACCATTTGCAACTAAAGGAATTTTGATATTTTCTTTGGCTAAAGCTATGGCTTCATAATCAGCATTTCCACTATACATTTGTTTTCTAGTGCGACCATGCATACTGATAAAATCTACTCCAGCATTTTCACACGCTTTAGCGATGGCGACGGGATCTTTTTTATCAAATCCTAATCTTACTTTGACACTAGTTAATTTTTTGTTACTTGTTTTTTTGATAAGTTCTAAAATTCTTTGTAATTTATCAAGATCTTGTAAAAGAGCACTACCTGCACATTGTTTTATAACCTTATTTACAGGACAACCACAATTAAAATCAATCCCATCTATAAAATCAAAACGATTTAAAATTTCTACTGCTTTGCAAATTACACTTTCATCTGAGCCTGCAATTTGAACTATGTAAGGATTTTCAAGTTCGGCTTTTTCTAGCATTTTAAGAGTTTTTGAGCTCTCATAAACTAAGGCATTAGAACTTATCATTTCACTAATGGTTACATCAGCCCCAAATTGTTTAACTAAATTTCTCAAAGGCAAGTCTGAAAAACCTGCCATAGGAGCTAAAAATAAAGGCTTTTTACTAAAATCTATCATTGTATTAATTTTTCAAGTTCTATTTTTTTATTATGTTCTCTTAAAAAGAGTAAGAGTCTAAAGTCTTTATGTTCATTTTGATCATTTCCTAATTCATTAAGCAATTCATCATACATACCAAATTCTGCCAAAGTATAAAGATAAGCTCTTAAAGCTTGAGAATAATTATCTTTTAACTTTTTAAATAAAGTAATTAATACTTGAGGTTCTATTTTTTTACAAAGTATTTTAGCACAGCGTAAATATGACTTATCATCTAAAGTATTCATACTAAGTAAAACTTCGATTTCAGCGTGATTTAATTCTAAGTTTTCTTTTTCAAATCTATCCAAAAGCAATAAAATATCATCTTGGTTTTTTTGAACTTTTAGTGTTTTAATCTGACTATAAGGCGCATTTTCTAATACCATTTTATAAGCAAAAATTTCTAGCTCACTAGCTAAGGTATCTTTGTTTTTGATAAAAGAAAAAGCATAATTGCTATCATTTTGAAAGCGATTTTTTTCATTTAAAATGAAAATTTCATTATTTGAATCTAATTTATATTTTTTTAATTCCACAAATTCTTTTTTATCTAAGTGTTCAAAAATATCAATAATTTCATCTATTTTGGGATTTTGAATTTTTTCTTTAAAACAAAGAGCTTGCGTATCTTTTGCTATATTTTGAAATTCTTGAGTTTTAAATTTAACCTTGCTTGCTTTTTTTAAAAAAATATCAATAATAAAATTTTCATAATTTTTACTATCTTTAATTAGATTTTTATATTGTAAATGTTTTAAAAAGCCATAAAAACTCATATGTGCTAAAGCTAGTATCATCAAAAGTAAAGCAGGCAAAACAACCCATAAGCTAATAGGCAAATTTAATTCAAAAGTGGAAATTGTAAAAGTATAATTTCCTAAATTTAGATTATAAACTAAGGCTGCGATGATTAGAAGATAAACTAAACTTGCAAAGAAAAATAACCTAATTTTCATAGCTCTTTCCTTTTTTCTAAATTTTCACGACAATTTATGCAATATTTTGCGTGAGGTTTAACCTTAAGTCTTTCAGGATGAATATCATCTTCACAATACTCACAAATACCATAAGTATTGTTATCTATTTTGCTTAATGAATGTTTAATTTCTTCTAGCTCAGCTTTTAAATTTTCATTGATTTTAAGGTCGATATGAGAGCTATTGTCAATTTGTTGTAAATCAACTTCATCTCTAGGTTCACTATCTTGTAGATTATGGATATTGTCTATATTGCCTTGAAGTTCTTGTAAAATTTCTTTTTGTCTTTGAAGTAATATATTTTTAAATTCTTCAAGATTTAATTCTTGCATAAACGCTCCTATTTGTGATATGGGTGATTTGTATTAATGCAAAATGCACGATAAATTTGCTCTAAAAGCATAGTTTTAGCAAATTTATGTACCAAGGTCATTTTGCTAAGAGCTATACTTGTATGCATTTGTGCAATAAATTCTTGCTCAAATCCATAAGCACCGCCTATAAAAAATGTAATTTCATTTTTATCTTGCAATAATTTTGCAAATTCTACACTTGTAAATTCTTTACCCTTTTCGTCTAATGCTATGCAAAAACCTTTTTTGTAAGGACTTAGTGCATTTGTATAAGATTTTTTTGCTTCTATGGCGTTAGTATTTTGTGCTTGATTAATTTTGTTATTAAAAACACATATATCATTAAAACTACAAAATTTCTTAATAAGCTTAGTATAATGCTCATCTATCTTGTTAAATTCATCATTATTATTTTTTTGAATGCTTAAAAGATTAATTTGCATTTTTAGTTTTTAGAAAAAAATCTTAAAAAGTCTGCTATAAATTTTTTATGTTCATTTCTTTCTACAATCGCATCAATCAACCCATGTTCAAGTAAAAATTCAGCCTTTTGAAAGCCTTCTGGTAAATCAGCTCCTATGGTTTGTTTAATAACCCTAGCTCCTGCAAAGCCTACTAAAGCACCGGGTTCAGCTATGATGATATCTCCAAGCCAAGCAAAAGATGCGCTTACACCGCCCATAGTTGGATCAGTTAAGACTGAAATATAAGGAAGTTTTTCTTCTGCTAATAGTTTTAACGCTGCACTTGTTTTGCTCATTTGCATTAAAGAATAAGTGCTTTCTTGCATTCTAGCTCCACCGCTTGCACTCACTATAACAACAGGAGTTTTTTTCTCAATAGCTCTTTCAATAGCTCTAAGAATTTTTTCACCTTCTACTGAGCCTAAACTTCCACCCATGAAAGAAAAATCAAAAACAACTAATTGAGTTTTTATCCCATCTATGGTGCATTCCCCGCTTATTATGGCGCTTTTTCTACCTGTTTTTTCTTCATTTTCTGCTAATCTTTTTTTATACGATTTGCTATCTACAAATTTAAGTGGATCGATTGCATGTAAGTCTTTATCCATTTCCACAAAAGAGCCTTCATCGCTAAGTAATTCAATGCGTTTTAGAGGGTTTAATCTCATATGAAAATTACATTTAGGACAAACATTATAACAAGTTTCTATTTCTTTATAATACATTAACGCATGGCAAGAATTGCATTTTACCCAGTGATTTGGAGCTTCACTTGGAGTGGCTTGCTTGCGTCTTATACTAGAAAAAATATCTAAAAAATTCATTATCTCTACCTAAAATAAAATTTCAAAATTATAGCAAGATTTTATTGCTTTTAAAATCTTGCACCCAACATAAACTCAAATTTGCTCAAATCGTCTTTTGAGCTAGTATTAAATGGTTTAGCAAAAACTAAATTTAAAGCACCTAGTGGGGTTAACCACTCAAAGCCAACACCTGTGCTCCATCTTTGAATTTGACTTAAAGAACTCTCTCCGATAGCGCCATAATCAAAAAATACACTACCTCTAAGTTTGATTCTATCAAAGATTGGAAAGCTAAGTTCTACAGAATTTGCAAAAGCCACTGTACCACCTGTTTCATCACCCCATTCATTTTTAGGACTCACACTTCTTCTATCAAAACCTCTAATAGTTCCTATACCACCAAGATATAATTTTTCATTGATAGGTAAATAGCCTTGATCCCATACTTTATAAAAACTCGCTTTATAACGATAAATCAAATCCCAACCTATAAACTCTTCCAAGCCTTGATAATAATTAAATTTAGTAGTAGAACTTATGAATTCTTGATCCCCGCCTAAGCCTGCATATTCAAGCGAAGTTGAGGCGATAAAACCTGATCTTGGTAAATAATAATCATCTGTATTGTTAAACACTATCGAAGGAGTGATAGAACTTTTATAAGTTTTACCAAGTTTATATCCTTGAGCAATTAAGCGATCACTTAAATGATAAATATCACTTTGTTCAAGATTATAAGTTAAATCTATGCTTGTATATCTTCCTAAAGTTTTACCAACGCTTATGTCAAAACCATAGTTTCTCTCATCATAGCTATCCCATTCTAAACGATCTGAATATAATGATCCTCCAAGAGAATAATCACTATCATTTACTCTAGGATTTCTTAAAGATACTCTACCAGAAAGTGTATCATCGCCTTTGTCTATACTCACACTTCCTTTCATACCAGAGCCTAAGATATTTGCATCAGATAATGAAGCGCTAAGTAAAATTCCATCACTAGTTCCATAGCCAATACCACCTGAAATGGCTCCAGTTGAAGCTTCCTTGACTTCTACTATCAAATCAATATGCGTATCATCTACTCTTTGTTCTTTAATATCTACATTTTCAAAATACGCAGTTCTTCTTAAGGCATTTCTTGAGTCTATTAAATCAGTTCTATTGTAAAGATTACCTTCTGTTAGGTAAAGCTCTCTACGAATAACTCTATCAACTGTTTTGGTATTGCCTGAAATTTCAACATTTCTAACATATACTTTTTCATTAGGTATGACTTTAAAAATAATCATAGCTTCATGATTTTCTTTATCTTTTTGTATATCAGGTATAACTTGTACAAAAGCATAACCTAAATCTGCTGTTTTAGTTTCTATAGTCTTTATATCTTCTCTTAGTTTTTCTATATTAACTATTTTTCCAACACTTAATTTTAAATCATTTGCTAAAGCTTCATTTTCTTCATCACTAAAAATTGGATTAAAAATTTTAATCCCTTTAACTTTATAAACCTCACCCTCGTTGATAAAATAAGTCAAATCAGCTTGATAAGTATCTGTGTAAGTATTTAAAAAAGCAGGAGATACGCTTACATCAAGATAACCTTCTTTTAAATATACATCTGAAATTCTTGAGCTATCATTCGCTAAATCAAAGATTTTAAGCTTACCATCATTAAAGCCCCACATCCAGCCTAGGGCTTCTCTTTGTTTATTTGCTACCGCAGGTTCAATATCTGAATAGCTTAAATTTTTTGCACCACTTAAATGTACTTTTTCTATGATGATATTTTCCCCACGATTTACAACAAAAGTAAGTTTTAATGAGCTTGAATTACTTAATTTTTCATCTTTGATTTCTACAACAGTATCATAAAAACCTTTGGCTTGATAAAAAAGTTTGATTTTTTCGGCTGCATCTTTGGCTGAATTTTCATCATATAAAATTCCAGGTTTTAAGCCAACAAGGCTTTCTATTTGTTTTCTATCATTACTTGCTATACCTTGAATATCTATTTTTCCAATGGAAGGTTTTTCTACTACTTTAAAAATCAGCACTCCATTTTTTTCTTCTACTACTATGTCTTTAAAATAATTTCTATCAAAAAGATTTTTAATCGCTGTATCTATACTAGCAGGATCAATTTTTTGTCCTATTTTTAATTTAGAAATCGCAATAGCGCTTTCTTTAGAAAGTTGCGATAAGCCTTCAAATTTTATATCTTTAATCGTAGCTGCACATAAAGAACTTGAGAGTGCAAAGAAAACAAACCATTTTTTCATCAAATCTACCTAAATTTTTATATACAAAATCGTTATAATACCAAAATATTTTTAACTAATGCTTTTTAAGGAAAATTTATGAAAGTAGGTATAATCGGACTTGGCTTAATAGGTGGATCTTTGGGTCTTAGTTTAAGAGAGAATAAGTTAATAGATTTAGTTTGCGGATATGATATAAACAAAGAATTTGAACAAATTGCACTAGAGCGAAAATTAATAGATAAAATTGTTTCTTTTGAAGAATTAAAAAAATGTGATGTGATTTTTTTAGCTATTCCTGTAAGAGCTATTGTAAAAATCTTAAAAGAATTTCAAGGCATTTCTAAAGATTGTACTATCATCGAGCTTGGAAGCACAAAAGAAGAAATTATTAAAAATTTACCTTCTTATTTGAAAAGTCAATTTATCGCAGCTCATCCTATGGCAGGAACTGAAAATAGTGGTCCAAATGCAGCTATAAAAGATTTATATAAAAGTGCAGTTTGTGTTTTGTGTGATGTGCAAAATGCTGATCATATCCATCAAAAAAGGGCTATAGAAATTTTTTCAGATTTAGGAATGAAGCTTGTATTTATGGATAGTATTGCGCATGATCATCATGCTTCTATCATTTCACACTTACCGCATGTGATTAGTTTTTCTTTGGCAAATTTTGTGATGAAAGAAGAAAATAAAAAAAATATAGCTCACCTAGGAGGCCCTTCTTTTAAAGATATGTGCAGGATTGCTAAGTCAAACCCTCAAATGTGGAGTGGTATTTTTGAACAAAACAAACAAAATTTATTAAATTCTATTGATTTGTTTCAAAAAGAATTACAAGAATGTAAAAAAATGATAGAAAAATGTGATATAAATGAGCTTGAGACTTGGATTAAAAGTGCAAATAAATTAAGAGAAATTCTATAAAATTTTTTATAATTTACTCTTAATTTGCTAAAGAATAATATATTTTTAAAAAATATAGATTGAAAGTGAAAATATGGTTTTTGCGCGTAAAAGATCAAATAAAAAATGGATTTTTGTAGTTTTTTTAATACTTTTAGCCTTTGTGGTGTTTGTTTTAAATACAAAGTTGTTTGAAAAAAATCCTCCGTTGATTCAAACAAAATCAGATGTAATTTATAGTAATCTAACAGATCCTGTATCTATAGAAATAAGCGATGAAAGTGCTTTAAAAGATGTTAAAGTCACACTATTTAAGGCAAATGAGTTAAATGGTGAAATACTTGTTAATGAACATGTTAAAGGCAATAAAAAAAGCATTCATTTTGATTTAAAATTACCAAAACCAGCTTATAAAGAAAAAGTCGATTCATATAAACTTGCAATAGAAGCAAGTGATAGTAGTTTTTGGAATTTCTTTTTAGGAAATCAAGCGCTTAAAGAAGTAAAAGTTATCATTGATACCAAAAAACCACTTGTAGAAATTTTAGATAATTCTTACCAAATCGAACAAGGTGGAGTAGGTAGTGTGGTATTTAAAGCAAGTGATGAGAATTTACAAGAAGTTTATATCACAACCGATAAAGATAAAATTTTTAAAGCAACTCCTTATGTGAAAGAAGGATATTATGCTGCTTTGATTCCTTGGGAGGCGACTGATGAGCACTTTAGAGCTTATGTGGTGGCAGTAGATAAAGCAGGTAATGTAAACAAACAAAGAATTAGATATTATTTTACTAATAAAAAATACCGTGTATCAAATATAAAAGTAAGTGATAGATTTTTAGATGGCAAGATTGAATTTTTAGCACAAAAATATGCTCCAAAAGATAGAGAATTAAGCAGGCTTGAAAAATTTAAATTTGTGAATGAAGATTTAAGAGCTTCTAATGAAGTTATCATTCATGATATTACAAGTAAAGTTCCTGATACTATGATTAATAATTTTAAAGTTAATCTTTTCAAGCCTTTAAAAAATGGCCAAAAAGTAGCTGATTATGCTGATCATAGATTTTATTCTTATAATAATCAAGCATTTAGTAGCTCTTATCATATGGGGCTTGATTTAGCAAGTATAAAAGAAGCACCTATTGTTAGCAATAACGATGGTGAAGTGGTATTTGTGCAAGAAAATGGAATTTATGGATTAAATATTATCATCTATCATGGCTTTGGTATTTATACTCTTTATGGACACTGCACTAATGTGGATGTAAATGTAGGAGATAGAGTTAGAGCAGGTGATGTTATAGGTACTACAGGCACTACAGGTTTAGCACTTGGAGATCATGTGCATTTTGGTGTTTTAGTACAAGGAGTTGAAGTGCGTCCTGAGCAATGGCAAGATGCAAAATGGATAAAAGAAAATATCTATAATGTATTAGAATCAAGCAAAAAAAGAATTTTGAGTGAATAAAAATGAATCAAACAACAATAGCAAAAGAAGTTAAAGGTGTTGGCATAGGTTTACACAAGGGTGAGCCTATTAGTATAAAATTAGAGCCATTAGAAGCTGGCAGTGGTATAGTATTTTATAGAAGCGATCTGGGAATTTCTTATGAGGCAAGGCCTGAAAATGTCATCGATACGCAAATGGCTACTGTAATAGGCGATCATAGAGGTTATGTTTCTACTATAGAGCATTTAATGAGTGCGATTAATGCTTATGGTATTGACAATGTGCGCATAGTTTTAGATGCTAATGAAGCTCCTGTAATGGATGGTAGTAGCATAGGCTTTTGTATGATGCTTGAAGAAGCAGGCATAAAAGAGCTTGACGTGGCTAAAAAAATTTTAGTGATTAAAAAAAGTGTAGAGGTGAAAGAAGGTAATAAATTTGTGCGTTTAAGTCCTACGGATATGCCTATTATAAACTATACAATCGAATTTGATAATCCTATTATAGGTAAGCAAAATTATTGTTTTGAATTTAGTAAACAAAACTACATAGAGCAAATAGCAAGAGCAAGAACCTTTGGGTTTTTAAAGGATGTTCAAGCTTTAAGAGCTATGAATTTAGGTCTTGGTGGAAGCTTAGAAAATGCTGTTGTGATTGATGATAATCGTATTTTAAACCCTGAAGGTTTGCGTTTTAAAGACGAATTTGTGCGCCATAAAATTTTAGATGCTATCGGGGATTTAACCTTGCTTGGATGTAGAGTTTTTGGAGACTATACTTCTTATGCAGGTTCGCACAAACTTAATCATCTTCTAACCAAAGAACTTTTAAAAGATCCTAGTGTTTATGAAGTGGTAAGTTTAGAAAAAAGTGCATATAAAGTTTATGAAAAGGTTTTTGCATAAAAAAGGTTACTTTACTTTTAAATGCCATAGCAAAACCTTTAATGCTTGGTATTTATGAAAATGATGTATTGATAAAAACCATTGAGAATGATTTAAAAGTTAGTGAAGTTTTGCCAAAAATACTGCAAGATTTACTTTCACAATATGAGTTTGAAAAGCTTATTTATGTGCATGGACCAGGCTCTTACATGGGTATAAAAATTTCTTATGTTTCTTTTAAAACCCTAGCCATAGTTAAAAATATACCTTTAAAAACTATTAGCGCTTTTGAGCTAAATAATAACGCTCCTATAGCTGCTAATAAGCATTTGTGTTTTGTAAAAAAAGATGATGAGATTGTTTTAGAAAAGACACAAGCGGGAAGTTTTTTTATGCCCCAGAGTTTAAAAGGTTTAAATTTCAGTAAAGAAAATACACCTTTTTATGTTTTAGATGCGATTAATTAAGGTAAAAAATGAAGATTTTAGTTCCTGCTACAAGTGCAAATTTAGGTCCTGGTTTTGATTGTTTGGGTTTGAGTTTAAAATATTTTAATCAAACCATAGTTGAAAAATCTAAATTTTTTAGCATTAGCATACACGGAGAAGGTGAAAATAATATCTATCTTAAAAAAAACAATAGTTTTGTCAATATTTTTTATGAAATTTATCAAAGACTTAGTGGTAAAAAAGATAATTTCCGCTTTGTTTTCCAAAATAATATCCCTTTAGCTAGAGGCATGGGAAGTTCTTCTGCTGTAATAGTTGGAGCTATTGCTTGTGCTTATGAATTAAGTGGGTTTAAAGCGGATAAAAATACCATTTTAAATGAAGCTTTAAAATATGAAAACCATCCAGATAACATAGCTCCAGCAACACTTGGGGGTTTTGTGTGTGCATTAACTCATAATGAAAAAGTTTTAGCTATAAAAAAAGAAGTGGATAAAGACCTACAAGCTGTTATAACCATACCAAATGTAGCGATGAATACTCAAAAATTAAGAGCAGTTTTAGCCAAAAAAATCAACCTAGAAGATGGTGTTTTTAATCTTTGCCATGCTTCATTTTTAACCGCTTGCTTTTTAGAGAAAAAATATGATTTATTAAAATATGCAAGTTTGGATAAACTTCATCAAAATCAAAGAATGAAACTTTTGCCAGAACTTTTTGAAGTGCAAAAACTAGCTTTAGATAATAATGCTCTCATGAGTACGCTTTCAGGCTCAGGCTCGAGTTTTTTTACTCTAGCTTATAAAGATGATGCTAAACAAATCAAAGAAAAAATCAAAAATAAATTTGCTAAATTTAGAGTTGAGCTTTTAGAATTTGATGATGAGGGCTTTAAAATTTGCTAAAAATTCCAAAAAAAAGATATAATTTTGAAAAATCATATACCCATTAGAATGTGCATTGTTTGCAAAGGTCGTTATGAAAAGCAAAGTTTGCATCAATTCCAAATAAAAAATTCTCAAATTATCACTAAAGTGAAATTTGGTAGGAGTTTGTATATTTGTAATTCATGTTTTGATAAAGATGAAAAAACATTGCAAAGGGCTTTTATGAGAGCTTGCAAAGGCAATTTTCATGGTAATATAAATCAGCAGGATTTAAAGGAGATATTTTTTAATGGCAGATGTAAAGATTAGCGAGATCGCTCAAGAGTTAGGATATACAAGTAAAGAAATTATAGAAAAAGCCAATGAAATGGGCTTAGAAGATATCAAATCCCCTAACAAAAAAGTATCTTCTGAAATTGCAGAGGCGATTTATCAATACGTTCAATCTGGTGAAATACTAGATGTGGTAAAAAAAGTAGCCAAACCTAAAAAAGAAAGTGCAGCAAAAAAAACTACTAAAAAAGAAGAAAGCAAAAAAGAAGAGAAAAAAACTACTATTAAAAAAGAAAGTAAAAGCCCTACTAAAGCAGTAAGTGAAAAAAAAGATGAAATAAAAAAAGAAGAAAAACAACCTGAAAATCCTATAAAAAATGAAGTATTAGAAGAAAAAAAAGAAGAAATTAAACTCGATGAAAAGCTAGGTTCTAATTTAAATTTAGCTAAAAGAAGAGGCTTAGTCATCGTTAAAAAGAAAAAAGAAGAAAGCAAAGAAACTCAAATAAATAAAGAAGAAAAAGCTAGCACACAAACTACTCAAGGTCTAAGCCTTAGTATGATTTTTTCAAATTCAGATGAGAATTTAAAAAGAAAGAAAAAAGAAAAGAAAAATCATCCTGTAGCAAGCAAAAAAGAAAGCACTACTAAAATGGATCTTTTAGGAGATAAAGACTTTGCTGATATTTCTTTAGAAGATGATGATATGGTGGTTTTACCTGATTTTAGTGTAAAAGAAAATAAACCAGCACAACCAGCAAACAAAAAACAACCAAATATTTTAAAGCAATCTTTAAATAATTCTATCAATCCATTTGGCGAGGGTGGTATACAAAGAAGAAGTCGTAAAAAACCACCTAAAAAGGTAGAGAAAAAAGAAAGTGAAGCAATCACAAGTGTAAGTATACCTAAAGAAATTCGTGTGTATGAATTTGCTGAAAAACTTGGTAAAAACACCGGAGAAGTTATCTCTAAACTTTTCATGCTTGGTATGATGACGACTAAAAATGACTTTTTAGATGAGGATGCTATAGAAATTCTTGCAGCTGAATTTGGCGTGGAGATTAATATCATTGATGAAGCTGATGAGTTTGATTATGTAAAAGATTATGATGAAAATCAAACAGAAGAAAATTTAAGCCAAAGAGCTCCGGTTATCACTATCATGGGACATGTGGATCATGGTAAGACTTCTTTGCTTGATTATATAAGAAAATCACGCATTGCAAGTGGTGAAGCAGGTGGGATTACTCAGCATGTGGGCGCTTATATGGTGGAAAAAAATGGTAGAAAAATCACTTTTATCGATACTCCAGGCCATGAGGCATTTACTGCTATGCGTGCAAGGGGAGCTAGTATAACGGATATTGTTATTATCGTAGTAGCTGCAGATGATGGGGTAAAACCACAAACTAAAGAAGCGATCAATCATGCAAAAGCAGCTAATGTACCTATCATCATTGCTATTAATAAAATGGATAAAGAAAACGCAAATCCTGACATGGTAAAAACCCAGCTAGCAGAAATGGATATCATGCCAGTAGAATGGGGTGGAAGTCATGAATTTGTGCCAGTTTCAGCTAAAAAGGGTGATGGTATAGAGGATTTACTTGAAATTGTATTATTGCAAGCTGATATTTTAGAGCTTAAAGCAAATCCAAAAGCCCATGCTAAAGCAAGTATTATAGAATCTTCGGTGCAAAAAGGTAGAGGTCCTGTGGCTACTATCATCGTACAAAATGGTACTTTAAGAGTGGGAAATACAGTCGTAGCAGGGGAAGCTTATGGTAAAGTGCGTGCTATGAGTGATGATCAAGGCAAAGCTTTAAAAGAAATAGGCCCAGGTGAATGTGGGGTGATCATAGGTCTTAGTGAAGTAGCTGATGCAGGAGAAACGCTAATAGCTGTAGATAGCGATAAACAAGCAAGAGAATATGCTAATAAACGCCATGAATACAACCGCCAAAAAGAATTAAGCAAATCCACCAAAGTAAGCATAGATGAACTTGGTGCAAAAATCAAAGAAGGTAATTTAAAAGCTCTTCCTGTGATCTTAAAAGCAGATGTGCAAGGTTCGCTTGAAGCGATTAAGGCTAGTTTGGAAAAACTTAAAAACGATGAGATTAAAGTTAATATCATCCATAGTGGGGTAGGTGGTATTACTCAAAGTGATATAGAGCTTGCAAGTGCTAGTGAAAACTCTATCGTTTTAGGCTTTAATATACGCCCAACTGGTGAGATCAAAGAACGCGCTAAAGATAAGGGCGTGGAGATAAAAACTTATAATGTTATTTATAACTTGCTTGATGATGTAAAAGCCTTACTAGGTGGTATGATGAGTCCTATCATCTCTGAAGAACAACTTGGTCAAGCTGAAATTCGCCAAGTGATCAATGTACCAAAACTAGGACAAATCGCAGGTTGTATGGTAACAGAAGGCACGATCAATCGTGGCGCGAAAATCAGGCTCATTAGAGATGGAGTTGTGGTATTTGAAGGTAATGTAAGCTCACTTAAACGCTTTAAAGATGATGTAAGAGAAGTTGCAAAAGGCTATGAATGCGGTGTGGGCATAGAAGGTTGTAACGATATGAGAGTGGGAGATTATATAGAAAGTTACAAAGAAGTTGAGGAACAAGTAAGCCTATGAACCCAGCTGAAATCAAAAAGCTACGCACAGAAAGCATTTTAAAAGAACTTATACCAGAAGCTTTAGCAAATTTAGACAACGAAGCTTTAAAAAATTTGTGCGTAGTGGATGTAGAGTGCAAAAAAGGCAGATATGATGCTTTTGTGTATTTAGATAAAATGTTTTTTAATACCCAAGAGCAAGAAATCATACTCAATCAACTTAAAAAAGCCGCCCGTGCTTTGCAAAATTACTGCATGAGTGAGCAAGGGTGGTATAGGTGTCCGAATTTTCACTTTAAATTTGATGATAGATTAGAGTATCAAAACCATATGGATGCTTTATTTGAAAAAATCAAAAAGGAACAAAATGAATCTTGAAGCACTTTGTAAAGAAGCAGGGCTTAGCTTTTATGATGATGAGCTAGTAAGTGAAAATGGTAGAAAGATTTATAGAATTTATGTACAAAAAGAAGGTGGGGTAAATCTTGATGACTGTGCTAGGCTTAGTGAGATTTTATCGCCTATTTTTGATGTAGAACCACCTGTGGGTGGGGAGTATTTTTTAGAAGTATCAAGCTGTGGGCTTGAAAGAAAACTTAGTAAAATCGAGCATTTTGCAAAAAGCATTAATGAGCTTGTAAAAATCACAACTAGTGAAAAAGAAAAAATTGAAGCAAAAATCATCGCCGTAGATGATGAAAATATCACTTTAGAAAATTTAGAAACTCAAGAAAAAACTACTATAAATTTTAGCGACATAAGAAAAGCTAAAACTTTCATACAATGGTAAAAATTTAGAAATCTAAATTTTTACTCATCTTTTGTATAATTGAATTTAAACATAAGAATAAAAAAGGCGTATAATGCTTGAAAATAAATATGATTATAAAATCAGTAAAGCAGATAAAAATGGTAATGTGTATTATCATTTTCCAAAAGATGAAGATGAATTTAAAGAAGCAGTTGTAAAAAATGGTGGCATGAGTGTGTATGTTTATCAAGATGATAAATTAATAGATGAATTTCATACAAAAAGTCAAGGCTATAAATGGACTTCACCTATTTTTACCTATTTAAGAACTATGAACAAAAACGGGGAAAGATTTTATAGATATTATAAAAATTGCAAGTTATTTGCGGTTGTGGATTAAAAGGAAATAGTATGAATGTTGTTGAATTTCACTTTTCAAATGAAAATAAAATACAAGCACAAATAGAAAACTCAAACGAAAAAATTTTTAGAATATTTTTGGAAAAAAGATTAAAGACTGTTAATCAATATATCAATACAGCAAAATATGCAATTAAAGAATGCAAAAGATTAAATATTGTTAATAGAGATGATTTTGATACATTTCAAATAAACTCTATGGAAGTTTTAACAAATTTGTCATTTGAACTGAAAGATGGATTATTGCAAGAATATAATTTTAAGAGCGGAAAAGGTTGTCCGCATGCTTGCATTAATTCTCATTATTTGGAATTTGTAAAATATGTCAATGCTTATAAAAATTATGTTTCAAAAGATATGGTTAAGTATTTGAAAACAAGAGGCGGCGAGAAAGAATTTAAAGTAGAAATAAAAAATCAAAAGATAGAAGTTATAACGAGTGCTGATGCTGTTGAGCTATATTCTTTAAATAGGTTTTTAGAATATAGTGTTTTAAGTAAAAATGAAGATGATTTATATGCTAAACCATTATTTGAAGATATATTAAGTAGCTCAAATCTTAGTGCAATTAAGCAAAGTGAAAATGAAAAATTTTACAAAGAACAATATTTTGAAAATGAAAAATTACCAAATGAAAATCAAAATCTACCTTTAAATCAAATTCTTTATGGGCCTCCAGGGACAGGAAAAACTTATCATACTATAGATAAGGCCTTAGAAATTATATCAAAAGAAGAAAAAATACAAATTCCAAGCAAAGATGATAGGATAAATAGAAAAAAATTATTCGATGAGTATGTAAAAAATGGACAAATAGTTTTTACTACCTTTCATCAAAGCTACGGATATGAAGAATTTGTAGAAGGTATCAAACCTGAATTTGATAAAAAAGAACTAAAATATAAAGTAAAACCAGGTATTTTTAAGAAAATTTGCAATAAAGCTTTAGATAAAGAAATAAAAATAGCAACTAATGAAGATATATATATAGATAGAAATTCAAAAGTTTGGAAAATTTCTTTAGGGGCTAATGCTTCATTAAGAAGTGAGTGTTTTGAAAAAAATAAAATTTGTATAGGTTGGAGTGATATTCCAAAAAATAAAGATGAGCGCTTTTTAAATTTAGGTTCAAATGATAAAAATAGCATAATAAGTTTTGTAGAATACATGCAAATAGGGGATTTAGTATGTGTTTTTAATACTTCAACAACTATAAAAGGTATTGGAGTTATTACAAGCGATGTTGAATATAGTGAAGATGAAGAATATCAAACTTATAGAGAAGTTAAATGGATTTCCAAAGATAATGAAATAAATATTCTTGATTTAAATAGTGATAAAATTTTAGTACAAAAAACTGTTTATGAGTTATATAGAATTAATCCTAATGATTTATTAGAAAAGATAAAGTCAAGCAATCTTAATGATTTAAAGATTGTAGAAGATAATACAAAAAAGAATTTTATAATCATCATAGACGAGATTAATCGTGGTAATGTAAGTAAGATTTTTGGTGAGCTTATAACCTTAATAGAACCTAGCAAAAGAATAGGTGCTGAAGAAGAGTTAAAAGTAACTTTGCCTTATAGTAAAGATGAATTTGGAGTACCTAAAAATGTTTATATCATAGGCACTATGAATACAGCTGATAGAAGTATAACTTCACTTGATACAGCATTAAGAAGACGTTTTGAATTTGTCGAGATGATGCCTAAACTTAATGTTTTGTCTGATAATTGCAAAGGTGTAAATTTGCAAAAATTACTAGAATTTATCAATACGCGTATAGAATACTTACTAGATAGAGAAAAGACTATAGGACACGCATTTTTTATAGGCGTTGATAGTTTAGAGAAATTAAAAAATGTTTTTCAAAATAAAATCATCCCACTATTGCAAGAGTATTTTTATAATGATTATGCTTTGATTGACGCGGTTTTAAACAAAAATGGTATGTTAGAAAAACAAGATATAAATAGTGATTATTTGAAAAATATGACAGATTTTATAGAAAGTGATAAGGTTATTTATAAGTTTAGTGATAGTCAAAAATGGGATGAAGCTACTTTTAAAAAAATATATGAATAATGAAAACAATTAACACCTTTTCTATCATTGAACACCAAGCTTTTTCTAAAGAAGATTTAAAAGAAATTTTCAAAGAAAAAGCTGAAATATTTTATAAAGAGCTAGAAGACTTCGCAAAAAACAATGAAAGTCTTCTAGGCTTTAAAAGTAAAAACACCTTAAAAGCTAAAAATTATGTCGGCATTATACAGACTAAAAGTGGTGTTTTAGAAATCTTGCCAAAATGCATGGCAGAAGATAAACTATCAAGTGAATGTAAAGAAAAATCAAAAGAAGATACTAATTCAAAATACGATAAAGAAAAATTAAAAAAATGTTATAAACTAGATAATATCTTTAAAAATGATGATTTTAGCAAAGAAGATCTTAAAAATGATCCTAGTATTCTTTTAATCAATATGCTAAAAACCTTAAAAAATTCTCCCTTTAAAAAGTCTCAAATTTCATCTTTACAAATTGCTAAAATGCCTTTGTTTGAAGTATTTATCACGATGTTTTTAGATGAATTTGATAGTGTGTATAAAAAAGGTTTGATGAGATCTTATGTAAGTAGTGAAGAAAATAGAACTTTTTTAAAAGGAAAATTACTTTTTAATGAGCATATAAAATCAAATTTAATACACAAAGAAAGATTTTTTACAAGTAGCGATGAGTTTGTTTTAGACATAGCTCCAAATCGTTTGATAAAATCAACGTTAAATTTTTTAAAATCCAAAACAAGCTCGAATAAATTTAAAATCATCAAAGCTATGCAAATGCTTGATGAGGTAGAATTTTCTAAAAATTATGAAAAAGATTTTAGTTTTAAAATTTCAAGACATTTTGATTATTATGAAAATATACTTTCTTGGTGTAAGGTATTTCTACAAAATCAAAGCTTTGCTCCATATAAAGGTAAAAAAGAAGCCTTTGCTTTGCTTTTTCCTATGGAAAAACTTTTTGAAAACTATGTAGCTTATATGTTTAAACTTGCTAATCCTAGTGAAAATATAAAAACCCAAAGCAGTGGAAAGTATCTAATCTCAAAAAATGATGAAAAGTGTTTTATGTTAAAGCCTGATTTATATATAGAAAATAAAATGATCTTAGATACCAAATGGAAAATTCCAGATGATAGTGAAGATGAGAAAAAACATGGTATATCACAAAGTGATTTATATCAAATGTTTGCTTATGCAAATAAATACGAGATAAAGGAAATTTATCTTATTTATCCTTTATGTGAGAGAACTTTTGACTTAAGAGAGAAGTTAAGAACTAAAGATATTAAGTTTTTAGCACAAGGTTTTTTAAAAGCTTGCGATGAACATGCAAAGCTTAAGGTATTTTTCGCACCTTTACCTTTTTAGGAAGTAACATGAATCACGAATTTTATATGAATTTAGCCATAGATGAAGCTTGGAAATATCAGCTTTTAACCTACCCCAATCCAGCCGTAGGTTGTGTGATTTTAGATAAAAATGGTAAAATTTTAAGCATAGAAGCACACAAAGAAGCAGGCAAGGCTCATGCAGAACTTGAGGCAGTGAGTAAAGCCTTAAAAGCACTTAATCCAAATTTAGATTTACCACATAATGCAAATGATTTGCATGAGTTTATTTGTCAAAATCATCAGGGGTTGTTAAAAGGCGCTAGTGCTTATGTGAGTTTAGAACCTTGTAATCATCAGGGTAAAACCCCACCTTGTGCGAAACTTTTTAGCACGCTTGGTTTTAGTGAAGTTTTTATTGCTACTAAAGATGAGCACAAGCTCGCAAGCGGTGGAGCAGAGTTTTTAAAAGATCAAGGCATAAAAGTTCACATGGGAATTTGCGAGCAAAGAGCCAAAGAGCTTTTAAAGCCTTTTTTAAAATGGCAAAAGTCAAGTTTTAAATTTTTTAAACTAGCTCTTTCTTTAAATGGCTCTGCTTATGGTAAAATCGTAAGTTCTAAAGCAAGTAGAACTTACGCTCACACATTACGCTCAAAGCTTGATTTACTTGTAGTAGGTGGAGAAACTATAAGGCATGATAGGCCTATTTTAGATGCAAGGCTAGCTCAAGCTAAAGCGCCAAATTTATGCATACTAAGCCATCAAAATTTAGAAAGTTTTGATCCAAACATTCCTTTATTTAGCGTAGCTGAAAGAGAAATTTTTACAAGCATTCCTAGTGAAGCCAAGTTTATCATGTATGAGGGTGGGGAGAATTTTTTAAAAGCCTTTAAAGATGAGCTAGATATGCTTTTGATTTTTTCAAACTCGAATTTAAACACCCTTGAAAATGTTAAGTTAGATTTAAAGCTAAAGCCTTTATACAAAGGCTTTTTAGAAAATGATACTTATGGATTTTATGAGATTATTAAATCTTAATAAATTTTTTGTGAGCTTACTTGTGTGAAAAATTGTGTCAAAGTGTTAGCAAAAAAGCTAGCACTTTGCTCTTCTAAACGTTTTAAAAACTTATCTATAGCATCTTCTTTTTGCCAGATAGGGTTTTGTACTTTGGCTAGTTTTTCTACTTCTTTTTTGGCTTGCTCGTAATTGCCTATTTTATCAATGAGTTTTAATTTTAAAGCCTCGTTTGCTAAAAACACTTTTGCATCGGCCCATGAGTTTGTTTGATTTAAGTCTAATTTACGATTTTTAGCGACAAATTGTGTGAAAAGCTCATAGCTTTGATTAGCTAAATTTTGTAAAAAGTCTTTTTCATCTTCGCTCCATTTACGCATGAAAGTTCCTGCTTCTTTATAACTTCCTGCTTTGATAGTTTGCTCATTTATACCAAGTTTTTGTGCAAGCTCACTTACTTCAAAGCCTTGCATGATTACCCCAATAGATCCTACAAAGCTAGCAGGATTAGCGATGATCATATCAGCTCCCACCGCACTTAAGTAGCTTCCGCTTGCTATAGTTCCACCTGCATAGACTACCACAGGCTTTTTAGCTTTAAGATCTTGTATAGCTAAAGCTATTTCCATGCTTGGTGCAAAAGCTCCACCAGGGCTATCTATAAAAAGTAAAACCCCTTTTATAGCTTTATCCTCTTTGACTTTGTAAATTTGTTCTAAAAGATTACTCGCATCGCTAATTTCGCCTTTAAGGTTAATTTGTGCTAAGTTTGCATTGGAAAGTTTAGCATTATCTCCGCTTGGAGCAAGGATTAAAAATACGATAAATAAAAACACAAAGGTTTTAAAATAAGTGTTGATATAAGAAATGATTTTTCCAATTCCTTTAAAAAATGATTTTATAATTTGCATTCTTTTCCTTCTATAAAAAGTTTTAACACTTCTTTGCTTTGTAAGATAAACTGCAAAGGAAGTTGTTTTAAATTTACACTATTTGGTAAAGCAAAAAGACTAAAATCAGCTATTTTGCTTTTTTGAATTTGGCCTAGGTTTAAATTCAAGGCTTTTGCGGCTTTGTTAGTCGCCATTAAAAGCAATATTTTAGCAAAATTTTCTAACTCTAAATCATCATGTATAAGTAAATTTGCTCTCATTTCATCAAGCATGCTTAAAGAGGTATTTGAGCTTAAGCCATCAGTTCCTAAGTGGATATTAACACTATTTTTTAAAGCAGATTTTAATTTAAAAGTGTTTTTACTCAAAAGTCTGTTTGAAAAAGCACAATGCGTGATCGAGTGTAAATTTTTATCTAGCAAATCCCATTCTTTAAAATACACACAATGTGTAAATAAAGTCCTTTGGCCTTTAAAAAGCTCTAAAAAGCTTTGTGGAGTGTAAAATGGCATAGGATTTTTGCTAAATTTAGCCAAGCTCTTTTTAAAACCACCTTTTTTAAACCTTAGCCAGTTGTTTTCATGATTGTTTTCAAGAAAATGCGTACTTAGTAAATGATTATTTTCTCTAGCAAGTTTTATAGCAAATTTGGCAAGTTCTGGGTGGGTTGAGTAGGGTGCATGCACTGAAATAGCAGGGATAAATTTAGAAGTTTTAAAACTCATGCTTTTTTCATAACGGTTTAAAAATTCTTCTTTTTTAGCTTGGATAAAATTTTCATTTGAGCCTAAAATTTCATTAAAAAATACCACTCTAGCTTGTGAATTGACACAAGGAGTTAAATCACTCCCAAAACTTGAAATTTCTCCTATGGTAGCAGTGCCACTTTTTAGCATTTTATGGATATTTTGTGAGATTAATTTTTCTTTGGCTTTTTCGTTTAATTGCTCGCGGTTATTAAAAACGCTATCAAGCCATTTTAAAAAATCTCCAAAGACTAAATTTCCATTATTTGCACTAAATTCTAAATGTGTGTGCGGGTTGATAAAAGCAGGTAAAAGTAAGGTATCTTTTGGAGTTGGTATAAGCTTAGCTTGTGGGTAGGATTTTTGTAAATTTTCTAAGCTATCAATTTCTAAAATATTATCAACAAAAAGAACTGCTTTGTTTTCTAAAATATTAAAATCATCATCGCAAGTTAAGATGATTTTAGGTGCTATTATAAACATTTTACCTCCTTTAAAAAGGGAAATTGTAGCTAAAATTTAGCTTTAAAATGCTATAATATAGTAAATTTTACTAAATAAAGGTTAGATTATGAAAGTTATGGTGATACAAGGACCAAACATCAATATGCTTGGTGTGAGAGAAACTCATATTTATGGCAATATGAAAATGGAAGATATCCATGAGCAAATGAAACAAGCTGCAAAACAAGCTAATGTAGAGATTGAGTTTTTTCAAAGCAATTTTGAAGGTGAGCTAGTTGATAAAATTCAAGAATGCTTAGGTAGTGTAGATGGAGTGATTATTAATGCAGCTGCTTATGCACACACTTCTATAGCAATCCGCGATGCGATTGCAGCGATTAATATGCCTGTGATTGAAGTGCATATTAGCAATACTTATAGAAGAGAAGAATTCAGACAAAAAAGCATGATAGCGCCAGTTTGTGCAGGTAGTGTGGTAGGTTTTGGTCCTTTTGGTTATCATATGGCTTTAATGGGACTTTTCCAAATTTTTGATCAAATCAATGCATATAAAGCAGCTCAAGCAAAAGCACAACAAGCAAATCAATGAATTTTATCTTAAAAAACGAAAATGCACTTTTTTATGAGTGCGGCTATTCTTGCGATAATGCTTTGTTTTTAAAACTTGAAGATGAAGCTTTTTTCATCACTGATGCAAGATATAGCTTTGAAGCTAGCGAAATGATAAAAAATGCTAAGGTAGTTTTAGCACAAGATCTTTTTGCTAGTGTTAGAGAGCTTTTAGAAAAAGCAGAAATTGATAGGGTGAGTTTTGACCCAAAAGACTTTAGTTATTTTGAATTTAAAGAACTTAGTAAAAGTGCAAATATCGTTTTTGAAGAAAAATTAGACTTGAGTAAAAGCAAACGCATTATAAAAAATGCTAAGGAATTACAACTTTTACAAAAGGCCGTAAATTTTGGCAAAGAATGCTTTGAAGAATTTGCTAAATTTATCAGCCAAGAAGGCTATGGAAAAAGCGAAAAAGAATTACATTTTAAAGCATGTGAAATTTTTCAAAAAAAAGGTGCTTTAGGACTTTCTTTTTCACCTATTGTGGCTATTAATGAAAATGCGGCTAAAGCACATGCTTTACCTAGTGATAAATGTTTAGAATATGGAGATTTGTTATTAGTTGATGCGGGTGTAGTTTATCAAAGGTATTGTTCTGATCGCACAAGAACGGCTTGTTTTGATGAGAGTGGCATAGTTTTTGATAAAAATAAGCCAAATTTTAAAGATAAAGAAATTATGCAAATTTATGAAGTGGTCAAGCAAGCTCAGCTTCAAGCCATAGAAAAAGCACGCGTTGGTATGAGATCAAGTGAGCTTGATTTTATCGCAAGAGAAGTGATTAAAAACGCAGGTTTTGAAAAAGAATTTATTCATAGTTTAGGACATGGAGTGGGGCTTGATATACATGAGCTGCCAAACATTAGCCCAAGAAGTGATTATGAGCTAAAAGAGGGTATGGTATTTACCATTGAACCTGGAATTTATATCAAAGATAAACTTGGTATTAGGATAGAAGACATGGTCTATCTTGATAAAGAAAAGGCAGTGGTGTTATAATTTGCTAATTAAAGGAGCTAGAAGGTTAGAAAAAATTCGTTTTTTTCCTTTTTATTCAAAGGCAGATAAAAAAGGAAAATACATAGCCATTATAGGACTTGGAAGCAATATAGAAGATGAAAAAAAACGCTTTCGGAGTTTATTTAGGCTTTTAATGCAAGATAAACGCTTGCAAGTATTGCAAACATCGCCATTTTTGATTAATAAAGCTTTTGGCTTTGAAGAACAAAAAGACTTTACTAATGCAGTGATGGTTGTAAGTACAAGTTTGCATGCAAGAGCACTTTTAAAAGTTTTGTTTTTTTATGAGTTTAAATTCAAAAGAAAAAGAACTTTTAAAAATGCTCCTAGAACGCTTGATTTGGATTTGTTGTATTTTTCAAAAAAAGCGCGTAAAGATGAGTATTGCACAGTGCCTCATGTGGGGGTAAATGATAGAATTAGTGTAACTTTGCCTTTGGGCTTGTTAAGATAAGGAAAAATATGGGACAATTGATTCATACTTTTACAGTTGAAAGCACAGATGAGATTATACCTAAGGTTAAGCAAGATTATGGCGATAAAGCTTTGATAGTAACTAATAAGCAAATTCGTCCAAAAACCATCAATCAAAAACCTTTATACGAGGTTATAGTAGCGATTGAAGAAGCTGATTATGAAGAGCATTTAAAACAAAACAATTTACCTATGCCACCAAAGAAAAAACCAAACACAGCAAGTTTTCCTGAGGCTAAAATTCAAGCTCCAAAATTTGAAGATGAAAAAAAAGAAGAAGATGTAGTGCTTGATTTTTCTTCAAAAGCTAAGCAAAAACCTATTAATCCTTATTTAAATACAAGCAAAAAAGATGATAATTTTTTAAATTTAAAAAATAAACTTTCTCAGGTTAGTTCAGAAATTAGCAAGGTTTCAAACTATCAAGATTTTTCTATGCCAAATCCAAATTATGATAAAAAAATTGAAGCCTTTGAAAAGCAAATGAATAAGCTTAATGATAAAATGAATTTGCTTGTGGATATGATGTGGGATGATAAGGCAGATTTACGCAAAGAATTAGCTATACCACCTGAGTTTGCAAGTATTTATAAGCAAGCTAAGGCAAGTGGCATGCAAGAAGCGCATTTAGAAGCTATTATGAAGGCTACTATTGAAAATATGCCAAGCACTATGAAAGCAAATCAAGAAGCAGTGCAAAGGTATTTTTACTCACTTTTGCGTAATATGCTTCCATGTCGTTTAGAAAGTGAAATTAAAAAGCAAAAAATCATGATGTTAGTAGGCCCAACAGGAGTGGGTAAAACTACTACTTTAGCTAAACTTGCTTTTCGCTATGCTTATGGAGATAGACGCTATAAAACCGGTATTATAACTCTTGATACTTATAGAATAGGCGCAGTAGAGCAACTTTTCCAATATGCTAAGATGATGAAACTTCCTATTATTGATAGTATAGAGCCAAATGACTTAGATGATGCGATTAGAAGTTTAAATACTTGTGAGGTTATTTTAGTAGATACAACCGGAAATTCACAGTATGATAAAGCAAAACTTGAAAAAACAAAAGAATTTTTGTCGCATTCTAATGCACAAATTGATGTGAATTTAGTACTTTCAGCAAATACAAAATATGAAGATTTATTAGAAACTTATAATAATTTTTCATTTTTAAATATAGACACTTTAATCATTACCAAATTTGATGAAACAAAAGTATTTGGAAATGTATTTTCTTTACTTTATGAAACTAGCACTCCGATGAGCTTTTTTTCCATAGGTCAAGAAGTGCCTGATGATATAGAAGTGGCTAATAGTGACTTTTTAGTGCGTTGTGTGTTAGAAGGTTTTAGAAGGGATGAAAATGAGTAATCAAGCAGAAAAATTAAAAGATCTAGTAAAAAATGAAAACTCAAATGTAAAACATACTCATTTTATCGCAGTTACTAGTGGTAAAGGTGGGGTTGGAAAAAGTACTTTTAGTGCAAATTTGGGCAACATCCTAGCTAAAAATGGTTATAAAGTAGGGCTTTTTGATGCAGATATAGGGCTTGCAAATTTAGATGTGATTTTAAATGTGCGTGTGGAAAAAAACCTTTTACATGTTTTAAAAGGTGAATGCTCGCTAGAAGATATTTTAATAGAGGTAAAGCCAAATTTATGGCTTATCCCAGGTGAAAGTGGCGATGAAATTTTAAAATACAATGATAAAAACATTTATGAGAGATTTTTAAATCAAACAAGTATTTTAGATGATTTAGACTTTTTAATCATTGATACAGGAGCAGGTATAGGTGGTAATATAGGAAATTTCTTAGAAATGTCTGATGAGGTTATTGTCATCACTGTGCCTGACCCTGCTGCGATTACTGATGCTTATGCTACTATAAAAACCACTTCAAAGACTAAAGAAAATTTATTAATGGTGTTTAATGTTGTAAAAAATGAAAATGAAGCTTTGAGAATTTTTGATAATATTAAAAAAGTAGCAGATATTAACATTAAGCATAATTTAAATTTAGAATTTTTAGGATTTTTAGGTCAAAGTAAAGATATTAGTTCTAGTATTAAAAAAAGAACTTTATTTAGTGATGATGACACTAATGCAAGTGATGAGCTAAAAACCATAGCTTCTAAGCTTTTATATAGGTTGGAACAAAAAGTGCTTAATAATGTGGGAGATAAAAGCATTATGAGTTTTTTCAAAAAGCTTTTGGATCGTTTTTAGATTGAGGGAAAAAGATGAGACCAGAGAATTTTGTTGCTTTTTTTACTGTTTGTGGTTTTTTTATAGGATTAATGTTTACCATAGTTAATATAGAAGATGCAGTAGAGATAGTTGTATATACTTGTTTGATTACTTTTGTATTTTATGTGTTAATCCATATAGTAATTATGATTTTTGTAGATGTTAATAAAATTAGCGGTAGAAGCTTTAATAAAGAAAAATACGAAAATGAAAATAATAGTTTTATAGCAGAATTAGCCGCAAGAGAAAAGAAAATGGATTACTTGCTTGAAAAACTTCAAGAAGAGCGTGAAGACCTTAAAAAGCTTGAAAGCTCTTCAAAAAGAAAAGTAAAACATGCAGCCGCATAATGCCTATGCTTCTACGCTAAAAAAAGAACAAGATGATTTAGTCATCTCTTATATGCCAGCATTAAGAGCTATGGCTTTTAGGCTTAAAGAGCGTTTGCCTGCAAGTATTGATGTAAATGATTTAATTAGTATTGGTGTAGAGGAAATGATCAAACTCTCACGCCGTTATGATAAAGAACAAAATGATAATTTCTGGGGTTTTGCAAGAAAAAGAGTTAATGGAGCTATGCTTGATTATCTAAGAAGCCTTGATGTAATGAGTAGAAGCAATAGAAAAATCATCAAAGATATTGATGTTATCATAGATGAGTTTTATCAAGAAAATGAAAAAGAGCCTGATGATGAATATTTAGCACAAAGACTAAATTTAGAAGTAGAAAAGGTAAAAGAAGCAAGAGCGGCTCATGCTATATCGCTTGTTATGCCTTTGGATGAACAGCTAAATTGCTTTAATGATAGTAATATTATAGAACAAATAGAAAAAGAAGAATTAATAGAAAAAATCAATGCAGTTTTGGAAGAATTCAAAGAAAGAGAGAAGCTTGTAATACAGCTTTATTATTATGAAGAATTAAATTTAAAAGAAATCGCAGAGATTTTAGAGATTAGCGAGTCAAGAATTTCACAAATTCATAAGCGTTTGCTTAAGAAGATTCGAGAAAGGCTAGTTTAATGGCTGAGATACTTTCCCAAGAAGAAATTGATGCTCTTTTAGAAGTTGTTGATGATGATAGTGATGAAAGTGCAGCTTCTTCGAAATTAGAAGAGCTAGAAGATAAAAGAGATATAGTAGTATATGATTTTAAGCGTCCAAACAGGGTTTCTAAAGAACAACTTCGTTCTATTAAAGGGATTCATGATAAATTAGCAAGAAATCTTGCTTCGCAAATTTCATCTATGATGAGAAGTATAGTTGAGATTAAACTTCACTCGGTGGATCAAATGACTTATGGTGAGTTTTTAATGTCTTTGCCTTCGCCAACAAGCTTTAACGTTTTTTCAATTAAACCTTTAGATGGAAACTGCGTTTTAGAGATTAATCCAAGCATTGCTTTTCCTATGATAGATAGACTTTTAGGTGGTCAAGGAGAGAGTTTTGACACCTTAAGAGAGCTTACAGAAATCGAGCTTAATTTGCTTGATTCTATTTTGCGTATTATTATGCAAAGACTTAAAGAAAGTTGGATGAATGTTACTGAAATTTATCCAAGTGTTGAAGCAAAAGAATCAAGTCCAAATGTTGTGCAAATAGTTTCTCAAAATGAAATTGTTATCATGGTGGTAATGGAAATTATCATCGGAAATTCAAGTGGTATGGTTAATATTTGCTATCCGGTTGTGCATTTGGAAAGTATTTTGAGTCGTTTGGCAAATCGTGATATTATGATGGGTGAAACTTCGGCTAAAAAATCAAGAAATAAAGAACTTAAAACCTTGATCGGTCGTGCTGAGGTAATTTATGAAGCTATGCTTGGTAAGACTTTTATCAATGTGAATGAATTTTTGGATTTAAAACAAGGGGATATTTTAAAGCTTGATAGAAGTGCAGACGATAAAGCTATAGTAGCTATTGATAAAAAAGAAGTATTTTTAGCTCAAGTGGGGCTTCATAGATTTAGAAAGTCAATTAAAATCTTAGAACTTATCAAAACTGATAAAGATGAGATTAAAGAAATGCTTGAAAAATATGAAGATGAAAGAAGAGCAAAAGCAAATTCGTATGA
Organism: Campylobacter sp. CNRCH_2014_0184h; assembly: GCF_025772985.1. Classification (NCBI taxonomy): domain Bacteria; kingdom Pseudomonadati; phylum Campylobacterota; class Epsilonproteobacteria; order Campylobacterales; family Campylobacteraceae; genus Campylobacter; species Campylobacter sp. CNRCH_2014_0184h. Next base: position 64,166 of record NZ_JAKMTB010000003.1, read on the forward strand.
TGATAATGAAGAACTAGAAGAGGAAGACGATGATCAATGATTTTTTAGGCATATTCGTCAATGAATGTGTAAGTACAATAGAAGGTTTAACAGGAAAAAGTGCTGAATTTAGTGAGTATTATGAGTATGATGTAAATTCTCAAGATTCTATGATTCCACCATTAGTTAGCGCTACTTTTAGCGTTAATAATGAAATGAAAATCAAAATCCTAGCCAGTGCGGTTTTAATGAGTGCAATTGGTGAGTGGATGATGGGAGAAGAAGAAATCTCCAAAAACAGTGAGCTAAATGAAGATGAAATGGATGCAGCCAAAGAAGCTATACAAAATATCATCTCAGCATTTTCTACAACCTTAGGCGCACAAAAAGAAATTCCAAAAATGGAGTTTAGTCTAGAAAATTGTGAATTTGTTGCAGATAGCTTAGAACTTGGTGGTTTTCATAAATTATATTTATATAATGTAAAAATAGCTGATTTAGAAGAAAAAATTTCTTTGGTTTTTGATGAAAAAATTTATAAGATTTTAACCAAAACTGACTTAGAAGAAATTGTAGCAACAAGTGAAGATCATACACAAGATCATAAAGCCTTGGCTAATGTAGAAGAGCTAAGAAATATCGGTTTGATCATGGATGTACGCTTACCTATAAGAGTGCGTATAGGTAGTAAAAAAATGCTTTTAAAAGATGTTTTAACCATGGATATAGGTTCGGTTATCGAGCTTGATCAATTAGCAAATGATCCTTTAGAAATTTTAATAGGTGATAAAAAAATCGCTTACGGGGAAGTAGTTATCGTAGATGGAAACTTTGGAGTGCAAATTACTGAGATAGGCTCTAAAAAAGAAAGATTAGAACAGCTAAGATGAAAGAATATGTCATTGAAGATATTGCCTATCTTAAAGAATTAGAAAAAATTCAAAAAGGTATAACTTTTTTTGGTTCTGCGCGTTTAAAAGAAGATAATGAGTATTGTATTTTGGCTTCAAAATTAGCCCAGAAGTTAGCAGATCTTGGTTATAGTATCATCAGTGGTGGTGGCGGTGGTATTATGCAAGCTGCAAATTATGGGGCTATGCAAAGTCAAGCTTCACATTTAAAATCTTTTGGATTTAATATACATTTACCATTTGAGCAAAAAGCAAATGACTTTTTAGAGTATAATATCACTTTTAAGAGCTTAGCCATTCGCAAAATGGCTCTTATTCAAAAGAGTCTAGCTTTTGTGATTTTCCCAGGCGGCTTTGGAACATTAGATGAATTTTTTGAAATTCTTACTCTTAAACAACTTAGTTTTAAAAAGGATGTTCCTATTATTTTAGTTGGGCAAAAATTTTGGCAACCTCTTGATGAATTTATCAAAACTTCTCTACTAGGACTTGGAACTATATCTAAAAATGATGAGTTAAAGTATAGTATAAGTGATGATTTGGATGAAATTATAAGAATGATAAAGGAAAAAGATGAAAATTCTTGTTGCAATGAGTGGGGGTGTAGATAGTACTGTAACTGCTTATAAGTTAAAACAAGCAGGACATGAGATTATAGGTTGTTATATGAAGCTTCATGGAAAAGCTAATTATCATGAAGAAAATATACAAAAAGTTGAAAAAGTTGCTAAATTTTTAGACATCAAATATCATATTTTAGACTTACAAGAAGATTTTAAAAATCAAGTTTATATGCCTTTTGTTAATACCTATAAGGAAGGTAAAACGCCAAATCCTTGCGCTTTGTGTAATCGTTTTATCAAGCTTGGCAAGCTTTTAGAATTTGCTAAGAGTTTAGGTTGTGAAAAATTAGCCACAGGTCATTATGCAAGGATAGAAAATGGTTTGATTAAAACTGCGGTTGATGAGAGTAAGGATCAAAGCTATTTTCTAGCAAATGCAGATAAAGAGGCTTTAGGGTATTTGATTTTTCCTCTTGGAGAGATGAAAAAAGAAGATGTAAAAAAATTTGCTTCTACAATCGATATTTTAAAATCTTTTGCAACACAAAAGGAAAGTTCTGAGATTTGTTTCGTGGAAGATACTTATGTGCAAGTTTTAGATCAGTTTATGGATACTAAAATTCCAGGTATTGTAAGAGATAGTAGTGGTAAAGAAGTAGGAAAACACGAAGGTTATATGCACTATACCATAGGTAAAAGAAGAGGTTTTGAGGTGCGTGGGGCTCATGAACCACATTTTGTATTAAAAATTGATCCTAAGAAAAATGAAATCATAGTGGGTAAAAAAGAAGAGCTTAAGATAAGTGAATTTAACCTTGATAATATTAATTTATTTATCGATGCTAAAGAATTAGATTGTGAAGTAAAAATACGCTATAGATCAAGATCAACCCCATGTAAAGTTTTGATTAATGAAGATAAAAGTGCAAAAATTATCTTACAAGAGCCTGTTTATGGACTTGCTAGCGGACAAATGGCAGTATTTTACGATAAAGATTTAGTGCTTGCAAGTGGATTTATAAATTAACGCTAAAGGGTTGCACCCTTTTTGGCGTTCACCCTTTATACTAACTTCTTTTTAAAAATTAAAATTATTTTATTGTAATAAAAAATAAGAAAATTGTAGTTGAGGTTTTTCTAAGATAGATTAAGTAAATCTTATCTTAGAAAAATTATATTGCATTTGATAGGTTGATTTTATTCAGTCATATCAACAATTGCTCCACGATCTTCACATCTTTCTTTATTCCATTTTCTTGTATCACATGCTCCATAAACTATTTTATGTTTATTCAAATCGCCATTTTTATAGTTGATATAAACAACATCGCCATATTCTATTTCGCCTCTTGCAACATCTCCTAGCAATCCATCTTGTTCTATTTTAATACCTTCAAAATCTTCAGCTACTTCAGGATGTTTTTCTTTTAAAGCATTTAAATCAACATCTTTAAGGTTTTTTATCACAACATTAGAGCCATAATCTTTTTTTAAAGTTTTAATGAATAAATCATAACCACCTTTAGAACCTCTACTTGGATCATATTTATAATCTACTCCATTAGCACATGCTATAAAAGAAATTAATGCTAAAGCACCAAACATTGTTTTTTTAATCATTTTTTATCCTTTTTGTTTTAGTTTATGAAGTTTATCATAAATGAAGTTAAATCAAAAAATTACGAATTAAAATATCTCCATAATACTTATATCAAACCATAAAAGATCAAATTTAAGTAAAATTCCATAAATCACAGCACTAAATAATCCTGCGAAAATTCCTGCTAAAACATCATCTAGCATTACACCTAAACCGCCTTTGGTTTTTTTGTCAATTTTACCTATGATAGAAGGTTTTGTGATATCAAAAAATCTAAATAAAACAAAAGAAAGTAAAAAAGTAAAAACACTTTGCCCGCAAATTGCCAAAGCTAAAAACACTCCTACAACTTCATCTATTACAATATGGTTATCATCGTGTATACCTGTTTGTTTTTCGTATTGATCGATGATTTTTATAGAGATTAAAAAAAGCAAAATTGCAAGTAAGATCAAGGTTCCTATGCCCAAATACCTTAAAATAAAAAAAGCAGGGATTAGCGCTGCTATTGTGCCAAAAGTTCCTGGAGCTTTATTAACACTACCTGAATAAAAAAAAGTTAAAAATAATTTTTGCATGATTACACCATATATGACATTTGATGGAGTTTTATAAGTTGCTCATAAAATTCTTTATCGCCTCTATATTCTAAAATACCATGCGTAGGGAAAAGATTGCTATAGATATTTTGTTTATTATGGAAACGATTTGGAAAAAGCTCTGATAAAATCAAAGCAGAAATTTCTCTTCTTATAAAAACTGCTGGTGGAATGATACCAAGTCTGAGTAAATTTTTTAAAGAATCGCCATGATATTTCATATGATGATGAGCTCCATGTGGGCATGATTTGGTGCTTACTATCATTTTACACTCATCACAAAATACAAATTCAGGAAGTATAGTTACTTCTATATTGTAATCTTTTGCAAAATCATCAAGTACAGTAAAGGCTCTGTTTTGATTAAAATACATTCCAAGCCCTGCGTGATTTTGTCCTACAAACAGTTTATTACAATCAAAACTTTTAGCCAAAGCACACTCAAGTACCGGATTTAAATGCGAGGCAAAAATTTTGATATTATGTAAAGGTATGAGTAAAACTCTAGAAGATGGTAAATAATTTTGCGCAAAAACATCAAAGCAACGCTTTTTAAGTTTTAGGTTTAAACCATTACTTTCATAAGATTCTATAAGGAAAATAATTACTAGATCAGATTGCTCTATAGCCCATCTTAAAATTCTTTCATGCGCTCTATGAAAAGGATCAAAACTTGAAACAATAGCAGTGATATTAGAAGGGTTTAATCTTTTTTTGATTTTTTCAAAATCTTCTTTTATAGCCTTGATACGATTGTGATAAATTTCAAATTCACCACTAATGCAAATTTCTCCAAAATCATCAATCAAGCATGTATTAGGTGTAAAAATATCATTAATGTTTTTATCGTTTTTAAATTTACTTTCTAAGATGATGTGGCCTACTATTTGATCATTGCATACAAAATCTATTTTGTCTTTAACTTTGGCATTTTCTATGATTTTTTTGTTTTCATTGTGTGGAGCAAAAGTTAAGGCATAGGGAAATTTATATCCGTTTATTGCTTCATTTTTTAAAAATTTATCTCTTTCTTGTTCGTTCATCAATTTTGTAAAAGAACCAAAAATTCCTTCTTTAATGAAACATAAAACTTCGTATTCTTCTTCTGAGATTATAATGCTATTTTTTCTTTGTAATGCCATATTTTTTCCTTTTTTCCCATAAAGATTTTCTTGAAATTCCTAATTTTTTGGATAAATCCGTATCAGGAAAGATATTTTGATAACTAATGATAATATGCTTAACATAATCATCAATGGTTAAAATTCCATTACTTTCAAAACTTTTTTCATCTTCACCTAGCTCTAAAATTTGAAAATTGCTATGCTCAATATTCGTACTTGTATGTATAATAACAGCCTTTTTTAAAGCAAGGTTTAACACCTTTTCTTTTTCTAAGGGCTTTAGGGTCTGAAAATTAACCAAATAATACAAAGAATTGTCTTTGAAAATTTTATCTAAATTTTGTTGGTGTGAAAGATCTATATAAACATTTGCGATGTTGTGCTCATTAGTATAATTAAATACAAAATGATCAGCAAAAATTTGATTATTAGTTTTTAAAATCAAAGGTAATTTGAATTTTTTATAATCAAAAGTTGGTAGTTTTGCTGTTTCAAATTTATGTTTTAAATATGCTTGATAGGTGCTATTTAGCATAGTGATTTTTTTAAATTCTTGAAAATGCTTAATCTTGCGCATTAATTCTTCTATCATGAAAGGTTTTTGTATGTAATCACTAGCACCAGATTTTAAAGGAGCTAAAACAGTATCTGAACTTATGTAAGATATGAGTAAAATAATGATTTTATGCTTAAAAATTTCTATAATATGTTCAAAATTAGCCATACTAGTAGAAAGCAAAATGATTTCATAATCATGATGAGTCAGCTCATTAACATTTGCGATAATATCACAATCATAACCTATAGAATTAAGCTTTGATCCTATGCTTTGGGCTAAATAAAATTCATTTTCTACTATTAAAACTTTCATAATTTCATCCAATCAAAATATTTTAAATTTACACTTGCTAAAACAGCAATCCCTTCTTTCCTTCCTACAAAACCTAGATGTTCTGTAGTGGTAGCTTTGATATTGATTTTATTTGGTGTGGTTTTTAATGTTTTAGCTATATTAAAAGCAATAGCTTCTTTAAAATCTTTCATTTTAGGTGTTTGGGCTATGATGGTAATATCAGCATTTACAAGCTCAAAACCATAATTTTGCACCAAAGTATAAGCGATTTGTAATAAAAGCATAGAATCAGCATTTTTATACTGCATATCATTATCTGGGAAAAGTTCACCAATATCTCCAAGCCCTGCTGCACCCAAAAGCGCATCAATTAGTGCATGAGCTAATACATCTCCATCAGAATGAGCTTTTAAACCCATACTTTCATGTACTTTTACTCCACCCAAAAGCAAGGCTCTTTGCTCTCCAAATTCATGCACATCAAAACCACTTCCATTAAAAATATCCCAAGATGGTTTTGGTAAATTTAAGCTTTTCAAATCTTCTTTAAAGGTAATTTTTTTCGCCAACTCATCACCTTGTACATACCAAATTTTACCACCAATAGCTTGTATAGCTGTACTATCATCGGTGAAGTTTGAGCTTTGTTCTAAAGCTTTTTTTAGCATACTTGTGCGCGAAAGTTGAGGGGTTTGTATGAGTTTGATTTTATCTCTATCGATAGCTTCTTGAGCATAAATTGTAGTATCACTTACTTTTAAAACAGGTGTAATACAATCAGCTTTGTCATGATTTTCTATGATATTGTTAAAAAGGTTTTTAGAAATTAAAACCCTTGCAACATCACTAACTAAAACATATTCACTCTCAACCATACTTAAAGCATTGAGTAAAGATTGTGCTCTAGTTGTACCACCTTGGACAAATTTATATTCAGGGGCAAATTTTTTCATATAAGAAATATTACCAGAAGTAACAACTATTTGTTTAAAAGGATAAAAAGAACTTAAATTTTTAGTAGCATAAAGCCATAAAGGTTGTTCACCTAGTCGTAAAAACTGCTTTTTTACCGGAGCATTAAATCTTGATGATTCTCCCGCAGATAGCATAATCAAGGAAATATCTAACATTTGTTACACCTTAATTTCTTATTAATGTTACGATATTATACACCATAAAAGCCAAAATTTATATTTATGTTAGTAGAATTAATCATTTTAAATAACAAGGAGAAAAATTGAAGGAAAAAATCGAAGAAAGACTAAAACAAGTTATATATCCAGGCTTTAAAAAAGATATAGTTAGTTTTGGTTTTGTAAAAAAAATTGAAGCAAATGAAAATCAAGCTCATATAGTAGTTGAAATCGTTTCAGCTAATGCTCAAATCGCACAAGAGCTTAGACTAAATATTGCAAATGCTTTAAAAGATTTAAATTTAGAGCTTAATTTAGAAATCATTCAACCAAAAATTCCTGAAGAAAAAAGCAATTCAAGAAGTGGTAAAAATATCGCTCCACAAATTAAAAATTTCCTTATGATTTCAAGCGGTAAAGGTGGGGTAGGTAAAAGTACTACAACTTTAAATTTAGCGATTTCTTTAGCTAAAATGGGCAAAAGAGTAGGGCTTTTAGATGCGGATATTTATGGGCCAAATATACCAAGAATGTTAGGTGAGAGTAAAAGCAAGCCTGAAATTGTAGGTCAAAAAATTCGTCCTATTTTATCTCATGGGGTTTATATGATGAGTATGGGTGTGCTAATAGAAGAAGGTAAAGGTTTGATGTGGCGTGGTTCTATGATTATGAAAGCAATTGAGCAACTTTTAGCTGATGTGCTTTGGCCTGAACTTGATGTATTATTGCTTGATATGCCTCCAGGAACTGGTGATGCGCAAATTACCCTAGCTCAAAGTGTGCCAGTGAGTGCAGGTGTGTGTGTAAGTACTCCTCAAGTAGTGTCTTTAGATGATAGCAAAAGAGCGCTAGATATGTTTGAAAAATTACACATTCCTGTTGCGGGTATTATAGAAAATATGAGTGGCTTTTTATGTCCTGATAATGGCAAAGAATATGATATCTTTGGTAAAGGCACCACAGAAGAAATGGCAAAAGCTTATAAATGTGAAGTTTTAGCTCAAATTCCTATCGAAATGAGTGTAAGAGAAGGTGGAGATAGTGGTAAGCCTGTAAGTTTTTATATGCCTGAGAGTGTAAGTTCAAAAAGATATTTGCAAGCTGCTGAAAAAATCTGGGAATTTATAGAAAAGGTTAATCAAGAAGGTAAAGTAGATAATTCAGCTATTCAACCTGTAATGAATGGCAAAAGTGCGTGCTCGCAATAAGGAGAAAATATGCCAATAGAAAGTAAAGAAGAATTTTTAAATTTAATCAAGCAAATCGAACAAAGGATTAATTATAAAAAGCCTAAAGCTTTTGCTATAGCAAGGCTTGATCTAAGTCAAGTTGATCCTAGTAAAAAACTTCAAGCTAATTTTGGTGTGATTAATTTTGAGCAAAATTATGCTGCTGCAGCTGTTATGTTTGAAGCTTTTTTTAGAAGAGGGGTTGATGTTGATTTTAATGAAAGTGAGTTTGTGGCTACTTTGATTAAAGACGATTTGGATTTTGCACTTGAATGCTTTGCACCATTTTTGCAAGAGCAAGGTCATAAAAATATAGAAGCAATCAAAGCAGCAAAGGAAAATTTTAGAGAAAATGCTTTTTCTTTTGTTTGTATTTTTGAAGATGAAGCACCAAAAAGTTTAGAAAGTGTGTATTTGAAACTTTATTTGCTTTCCAATAAAAAAGTACCTTTAAGAAGCTTAAATTTAACAGGTGCTTTTGGTATTTTACCAAATGTTGCATGGAGTGATAATAAGCCTATTGATTTAGACTTTTTAAGAGAAAATGAGATTGATTTAAAAATGAGTGGAAGATATCCAAGGATTGATTATGTAGATAAATTTCCAAGATTTTTAGCTCATGTTATTCCTGAGGATAATACTAGAATTTTAGAAAGCTCTAAAGTAAGAATGGGTGCGGTTTTAGCTGCAGGCACTACTATAATGCCAGGGGCTGCTTATGTGAATTTTAATGCAGGTACAACTGGAGCTTGTATGGTAGAAGGGCGTATTAGTTCTTCAGCTGTTGTGGGCGAAGGTAGCGATGTAGGAGGCGGTGCTTCTATACTTGGTGTTTTAAGTGGTACAAGTGGTAATGCTATTAGCATCGGTAAAGCTTGTCTTTTGGGTGCAAATTCAGTTACTGGAATTCCTTTAGGGGATAATTGTATCGTTGATGCGGGTATTGCTGTTTTAGAAGGGACTAAATTTGCTTTAAAAAATAAAGAAGAACTTCAAAAAATCAACCCTGATTTTAAATTTGATAAAGATATATACAAAGGTTTAGAATTAGCAGGATTAAATGGCTTACATTTTAGACAAGATTCTCAAAGTGGAGTGATGATAGCAGCTTTTAATAAAAAGGCTGTAAAACTTAATGAAGATTTGCATTAATTCTTAGCCCTTGTGGGTTAAGAATTTTAAATAATTCATGTAGTTTATAAATACACACGCTAGGGTGATGTTTAATGCTTCCTGTGTGTAGTAAAATTTCTTTGCTATCTTTTTTATAAAGCTTTTGCACAAAATTAAAATTCCACCATTTGTAAGTTTTGAAATTTAAATTATGGGTGGTATTTATATGAAAATTTATATAAGAAAGATTTTGAAAGTTTTGGTTTAAACCAGGTGCTTGAAAGGCATAGACTTCTTTTACCATACTAGGAAAGGTTCTTGCAAAAGCTTGAGCTAGATATCCTCCTAAAGAATGTCCTATAATGATGAGCTTTTTATCAATGGTGTATTTTTGTTTAAGTTGATTGTAAAAATACTGCATGGATTGAATTTGACCTTTTGGAGTTTTGTTAAGTAAAATCAAAAAATCACTATAAAGATCTTTAAAATCAAAACACAAAGGATTTAAATCACTCCCTGCAAAGGCTAAAATATAGTTTTTTCTTTTTTTATCATAAATAAAACTAGCCCTAAAACCCATTTTAGATTGAGGGTGTGTTTCGTTGATGTGTTCAAGTATTTCATAATTTTTTACAAATTTTAAAGCTAAAAATGCATTGTTTAAACCACCTACGGGGATTTTTTCTTTTTTATAAAAAGGATTAGTTAAAGCTTTTATAATGGCTTTGTGTTTTTGCAAACCTTCTTTTTTTAAGCTTTGATTTAAATGTACATTAGCACAATAAGCTACCAAACTATAATCATATAATTTTTGCAATAAATTGATATTTTTTTCAAAATGAGTACGAAGTTTTAATAAAAGTAGTTTTTCTTGGGAAGTTAAATTTGTTTTTTGACTTAAAGCAATAAAGCTTTGTAAGTCAAAAAACATTATAAATTCTTACATAGAGCAAGTATTTTGGATAGTTGAATTAAGCATCCAAAGAACTTTTTCATATTTTGCAATATTTTCTTGAGCAAATGCTGCTGTTGTAGTATCACTTGCTTTTTCAGCTTCTTCATTTAACTTTTTAAATTCAGCCAAAAGATACTTATAATCTTCTCTAATAAGCTCTAAAACTTCTACTGGAGTAAAGCAATCTTTTTGAGCCTTAGGTGCTTTTGCATTTTCTAGTAATGTTTTTGAACAAACGATAGCTTTTTCTCCTAGTTGTAAAGCTCTCTCAGCACAATCATCAAAAAGTTCTGCCATTTCTTCATAAGCTTTTTCTGTATATTCATGAATTGAGAAAAATTGTAAACCTTTTACATTCCAGTGATAATTATGAAATTTAATCCATAAACTATGAGCATCCGCTTGTAATTGTAATAATTGTTTTGTTACTGACATGTTATCTCCTTTTTTATTTTTAAAATTATAACATAAAATTCTTATATAATAATAATTATTATATAATAAATTTTAATGTTAGTAATTATTGTATTTTCATTATACTCTTTTTTTACAATAAAGCAAATTTATTTACTTAACATATTTTTGAGTATTAATTTTCCTACCTCTACACCAGGTTGATCATAAGTATTAATTCCAAGCATAATGCCACATGCAGAAGTAAATAACTCATAATAATACATCAAATACCCACAATGATAAGCATCTAATTTCTCAAGTTCTATTACATCAACACTTAAATTTTCAGCAATTAATGCATGCATGGTTGCATCGCATTGCGCGTTTAAAAGATCATGTAAATTAACTTCATTAGTAAAATCACAATTTTGTAAATGATTAAAGCTTATATTTGGGATACTAGGAGATTTTTGACTATCTTTGATTTTTAAAAAAGTAACAGTTTTATCTTTGGGTCCATCCATGATAAGTTGTAAAAAGCTATGCTGATCTCTAGCGCCAATTAAAGCAATAGGAGTTAAACCTATACGTTTAAAGCCTTGTTTTTTACCTAGACTTTCAGCAATTAGTTGAATATACCATTCATTAAAACCTTTAAAAGCATCTCCATAAGAAAAAAGCACATTAATATGCGCACTTTTATGTGTGCAGTAATGATAAGCCTTTTGTAAAATTTGATCACATTTTTTCTCAAAAAAATCCACATAACAAGCTTTTGCACCTTCTAATAAGGCTTTAGTATCATAGCCACAAAAGCTCAAGGGAACAATACCAATAGCAGATAAAACACTAAATCTACCACCGACATTTTTAGGTATAAAAAAGCATTTTATGTTTAATTCTTCACCTAGTTTATGAAGTTTTGATTCAAAATCAGTAATAAACACAAAGTTTTCGTGTAAATTTTCATTTTTAAAATCAAAATGAGCAATGATGAGTTTAAATAAAGAAATCACCTCTATAGTTGTACCTGATTTACTTGCTATAATGAAAAGTGTTTTTTGGGGATTTATTTTTTGCATAGTTTGGGTAAAAGTATGCGAGGAAGTATTGTCAATAATAAAAAGTTTTTTTTCTTCTATTTGATCAAATAAAAGCTCTTTTAAAGCTTTAACCCCGCAACTTGATCCACCCATGCCCACTAAAACGATATTTTCTATATGAGTTTTAGTAGCGATAAATTCTTTACTTTCTTTGATTAAATCAAAGCTCGTATCTACTAAGTGATAATACCCTATATCGCCACTTTCTAACTCATCATTCATTCTATTTGCATAAGCGGTGATTTTTTTAAAATCTTGGGTTTTAAAAAATAAAGTATTATTTAGCATTTTTACTTTTCTCATAAAAATAATTTGTCGCTTCCACAAAGCCTTCTACGCTTCCACAATCAAACCTTTTTCCTTTAAATTTATAAGCTAAAACCATATTATTAGTTGCTTGTGAAAGTAAGGCATCAGTTAGTTGAATTTCTCCATTTTTACCTGCTTTGGTATTTTCTAAAATGCCAAAAATATCAGGTGTTAGAATGTATCTTCCTATGATGGCTAAGTTACTTGGAGCATCTTTTGGATCAGGTTTTTCTATCATAGAATTTACCATGATTAAATCCTCTTCCACAGCATTTCCAGCTATAACTCCATAGTTTGAGACTTGATCAGCTTCAACCTCCATCACAGCTATAATAGAGCAGCGGTATTTTTCATAAATTTTTACCATTTGAGCTAGGACATTTACCCCATCTTCATTTACGCATAAATCATCTGCTAAAATTACCCCAAAAGCTTCATCTTGCACTAAAGGCTTTGCTTTTAAAACCGCATCTCCTAAGCCTCTCATTTCATTTTGTCTTGTAAAAGTAAAAGTGCAGCGATCTATGAGTGTTCTTATTTCACTTAAAAGATATTCTTTTTTAGTGCCTGCGATTTGGTGTTCAAGTTCATAAGAAATATCAAAATAATCCTCCAAAGCTCTTTTTCCACGCCCTGTAACAAAACCCATAGTTTCCATACCAGCTTCTAAAGCTTCATCCACACCATAGTGAATTAAAGGTTTAGTTAGTATAGGCAACATTTCTTTAGGTAGGGTTTTTGTAGCAGGTAAAAATCTAGTACCATAACCTGCTGCAGGAAAAATACAAGTTTGAAGCATAGTTTATCCTTAAATTTTTATAAGTTGTTTTGATTATAATTTTATTTAAATATTATAGCTAAATTAAGGAAAATATGAAAACCATTGATCAAATTTATCAAGCAAAAATAGAAATCAAAAAATCAACTTTTTTGTCTTTTTTATGTCCTTTTGAAGATTTTCAAACTTTAATGCAAAAGCTAAGAAACGAGCATTTAAAAGCTGTGCATTTTGTATATGCTTATAGGTATTTAAATGAATTTGATCAAATCATAGAAGATAAAAGCGATGATGGTGAACCAAAAGGAACTTCTGCAATGCCTTGTTTGAATGTTTTAAGAGGGTCTTTGCTTGTTAATTGTGCGGTGATTGTGGTGCGTTATTTTGGAGGGATTAAACTTGGTACAGGTGGTCTTGTAAGAGCTTATAGTGAAGCTACAAATGAAGCTATTTTAAATGCAACGCTTTTAGAATTTGAAGCTAAAAATATTTTAATTTTAAACATTCCTTTTCATCTTTATGCAAGATTTGAGCATTTTTTAAATAAAAATAACATTTCTTATGAAAAAAAATTTCAAGAAAATGTTGAATTGATTTTAAGTGTTAATGCAAAAGAAGAGGAGGAATTTAAAAAATTTGCAAAAGAGTTTGAATTTAGCGGGCTTGTTTGGAAGTAAGCGTTTGCTTACTTCATTTTTATAAAGAACTTAAAAGATCTTTTACCATATCTTTTTGTGGTTCTTGTTTGTCTTCTATATTAGCTTGCATAGGAGTTTCGTTTTGTCCTCTAAAACGATAATTATAAATATTTGACATATTTGAGCTAAAAATTCCTGTGCTAAATTGATCTTGACTCATAGCTTTTGAAAAAAGCTCATCAAGTTTTATACTTTGCTCGTTTAAATTTTCACTATTGTTTTGACTAAGTAAAGACATAAAGTCTTCATTAGCTCCTTGAGTGCTTTTATAAGCACTACTTTGACCATACCCATATTCTTTAACCGATAAATTATCATGGTTAACTTGCATGCTTTCTCCTTTCAAAATATTACAAGGAAAAAACAAGCAAAAATCATTCCTTAATCGCCATGAGTTGGATAGTATTCAGCTTCTATTTCATTGTTTTTAATAAACTCTTCTCTAGCTTTATTACAGCGTTCATCTCTTAGTTTTCTATAGGCATTTCTACTTTCTAATTCTTGAGAAGTTAAAGGGCGATCTTCTAAAAATGAAATGTGAAAATAAGTATCATCTTCTTTGCTGAATTTTTCATAAAATTCAACATAGTCAAAATAATCTTTTTCACTTTGAAAATCAATACTTTCTTCTACATAAATAGTTGGGCCAAAACCTCTGTGATTTTGAGTAAAATGTCCAAAACCAGCTGCATATTTTATCTTAAACGAATTCATTCTAAACCTCCTAAAAATTCGTCATAACTTCCTTTAAAGTCTGTTAATTTCCCATCTTCTAAAAACCATATACGATTGGCAAAAGCACTAATTAGCTCTCTATCGTGGCTTATGCATATCACACAACCTTTGAAATTATACAAGGCTTCACCTAATGCAATGATACTTTCAAGATCTAAATGATTATCCGGTTCATCTAAAAGTAAGAAATTTCCACGTTCTAACATTAATTTTGAAAGCATTAAGCGGTGTTTTTCGCCCCCACTTAAACTAGAAGCCATTTTTTCTTGATCACTTCCACTAAAGAGCATTCTACCAAGACATTTGCGAATTTCATCTAAATCTTTGAATTTTTCACTCATTAACCATTCATAAAGTTTCAAATTTTCATTGATTAAATTTGTCGTATCTTGTGAAAAATATCCCATTTCTATGGTAGCACCAAGGTGAATATGACCACTATCAGGTTCTAATTTTGATGCAATGATTTTGGCTAAAGTGCTTTTTCCAACACCATTTGCTCCGATTAAGGCTATTTTATCACCTTTTTCTAATTTTAATTCTAAATTCTCAAATAAAGTTTTATCATAAGCTTTGCTAATACCTTTTAATTCTAAAACTTCATTTCCTATTTCTCTATTTGTTCTAAAAACTATACTAGGATCACGCCTACTTGAAGTTTTAATCTCTTCAAGCTCAAGTTTTTCTAAAGCTTTAGCTCTACTTGTAGCTTGTTTGGCTTTTGAAGCATTAGCGCTAAAACGGCGTATGAAATTTTCTAATTCTTCTCTTTCTTTTAAGGTTTTATCACGTTTGAGTTCAGCTTGTTTAGCAAGTAAGGTTGAGGCCATGTACCAATCATCATAATTTCCAGCAAAATCGCGTATTTGTTTAAAATCCACATCTAAAATTCTTGTACAAACTTTATTTAGAAAATGTCTATCATGGCTAATTACTACTAAAGTTCCCTCATGTCTTAAAAGTTCATTTTCAAGCCAAGAAATAGCTTCTAAGTCAAGGTTATTTGTAGGCTCATCTAAAAATAATACATCAGCACCTAAAAATAATACTTGTGCTAATAAAACTTTAAATTTATCCGCACTTTGCAAAGTACTCATAAGAGCATTAAAATCTTTAATATTTAAAGAACTAAGAATTTTTTCACATCTAAGTTCACAATCATAGTTTGGATCTTCTTCTGCTGTTATGATTTCAAGCTCGCTTAATCTATCATTGATTTCATCGGTAAATTCTTCACTCATATAAAGTTTTTCTTTTTCTTTTAGTGCATCATATAATCTTTTATTTGCACACATTACCGCATCTTTGATAGTGTAGTTTTCAAAAGCAAATTGATCTTGTCCTAATACAGCGATTTTTAAATTTGGATCTATACAAATTTCTCCACTGCTTGATTCTATTTCGCCTGAGAGAATTTTTAAAAAGGTTGATTTTCCTGCGCCATTTGCGCCTATAAGTCCATATCTTTCACCACGGTTTAATTTTAAATTTACATCTTCAAATAAAAGCTGGTTCGCAAAACGCATAGTGAGATTTTTTACTTCTACCATTAATATCCTTAAAATATTTTTGCTATAATTTTAACAAAAAAAGGTTTATTATTTTGGATTTTTCGTATTTATTGTTAAAAACATTGCCTAGTATGACTTTGGTTTTTAATATCTTAGCTTTATTTTTAGCTTATTTTTTTAAGCAAAATAAGATTTTTTTCTTACTTTTGTTGATTTTATGTGCTAGAGCTTTATCTTTAGTAGCAAGTGAGTATCAAGCGCATTTGTTTATCTCGGTATTTTTACCTTTTTCTTTTGTGCTTTTTGTGTTTTTGCAAGATAGCAAGCTTGTGTTTGAAAGAATTAATCTCATTAAATTTGCGTATTTAGTCTTTATGGGTTTTGTAGCGTTAATACTTAGCACAAGTACTAATTTTAATGCAAGCATTACAAGTGAGATTTTTGGCCTTTCAACACAATTTTTTAAGCCTATTAGTGAGTTAAGCTTTTGTGTGTTTTGGGCGGGAATGATATTTTTATTATTTTCATATTTTAAAAATAATGATTTTCATTTTTTACTAGCTTATATGGGCTTGAGTGTGCAGTTTTTATTTTACAATAGTGTTGATTTGGGTTATTATGAATTTGCTTCTTTAGTGTTGATAGGATTTTTAGCGTATAAAGCTTATAAAATAGCCTTTTTTGACACTTTAACCAATTTGCCAAATTTAAAAGCCTTAAGAAGATATGCACAAGGACTTGAAAATTTTCATTTAGCCTTGATTGAAGTAAAAAATATCAATGAAATTTATCATCAAAAAGGCTCAAAAATGGGCGAGTTTGTAATGTATGAGTTTGCTAGGATTTTAAAAAAAGCCTTACATACTAGGGTTTTTAAAGATGATAAGGATTATTTTATCATTGTATTTGAAAATGAAAACATGGCCTTTGTGCAAAGTAAGCTTCAAATGCTTGAAAATTTTATGCAAAAATATAGTTTTGAATTGAAAGAGCAAAATGCAAAATTAGAAATTAAACTTTGTTTATCAAGCAAAAATGAAAACATAGAAGAAAGTTTAAAACAAGCAAAATTAGAACTTAGAAGACAAAAGGATTAAAATGTTAGATTTGATTTTTAGAGAGTATGATATAAGAGGGCTTTACCCAAGTGAGTTAAATGAAAAAAGTGTAAAAGCTATAGGTTATGCTTTGGGTTTAGAAATGAAATCAAGAGGTTGTGAGAAAGTAAGTGTGGGCTATGATGCAAGATATAGTGCAAATGAACTTTTTAACTATTTAATTAGCGGTTTAAATAAAGCTAATATGCAAGTTTTCAATATAGGCTTAGCACCAACTCCTATGGGGTATTTTAGTTTATTTTTTGATGATATTTTTGATGCAAATATCATGATAACAGGCTCGCATAATCCAAAAGAATACAATGGCTTTAAAATCACGATTAACAAAGAAAGTTTTTTTGGTGCTGATTTGAAAAAGCTTTCTTTAAAAGTGCAAGAGTATTTAGAACTTGAAATCAATGATGATTTAAGATATGAAAATTATGATGCTAAAAGCTTATATATAGACTTTTTAGCTAAGCATTTTTCACATCTTAAGGGCTATAAAGAAAAAATCATTATTGATTGTGCAAATGGAGCTACTGGAGTGATTATAAAGCCTTTGGTGGAAAAATTAAATCTTAATGCACAAATTTTATTTGAAAATCCTGATGGAAATTTCCCAAATCACGCGCCCGATCCAACAGAGCTTGAAAATTTACACGCATTGCAAGTTGCGCTAAAAGAAAATGAAAATGCAAAAATGGGCTTTGCTTTTGACGGAGATGGAGATCGCTTGGTGGTTGCAAGTAAAGATTATGTATTTAAGGGCGATGAACTTTGCTATTTATTTGCTAAAAATATAAAAAATCCTAGAGTTTTAGGTGAAGTAAAATGTTCTAAAAACCTTTTTGATGAGGTAGCTAAATTTGGTTTTATCATGATGGGTAAGACCGGGCATTCTAACATTAAAAAAATGATGAAAGAGCAAAATATCGACATAGCAGCAGAGCTTAGCGGGCATATTTTCTTTAAAGATAGATATTTTGGTTATGATGATGGAATTTATGCATTTTTAAGAACCTTAGAGCTTTTAGTAAATGGTTTTGATATAGAAAAATTAGTTAAAGAATTACCAAAACTTTATGCAAGTGAAGAGATTAAGCTTAAGGTTAGTGAAGAAAATAAATTTCAAATCATAGAAAAATTTAAAGAAAAAGTAAAAGCAAATGCTTTTGAAAATGTGCTTGATTGTAATGAAATTGACGGAGTTAGAATCACCTTTAAAGAAGGTTGGGCGCTTTTGCGTGCTTCTAATACAAGTCCATATCTTATCATGCGTGCTGAAGCTACAAGTGCTGGATTTAAAGACTTTTTAGAAGCAAGAGTAAAAGAACTTTTTGAAGAAATCATAAAAGAGCTTGCATAAGCTCTTTTACATCAATATCTTTTGTGTATAAATATGCTCTTAAGAGTTTAGGGATTTTTGCTTTTCTATAAATTTCTTTAAATTCTTTTGGTATTTTCTCACAACTTATAAAAGGAAAAATCAAAACTTTTTCTTGTATATAAACAATGCCTATTTTATGCGAAATTACTCCATCGCCTTTTAATGTTTCTTGTCTTTGTTTGGCGCTTAAAAGTACTCCAAGTTTTTTAAAGCATTTTGCGATTAAACTTTCATCTTTATGAGTAATGTAAATATTTTTAAATTCACAAATATTTTCTTCTTTTAAGTCTTTTTCTAGGTATTTAAAGCTTTTTTTTACTCCATTTGGATAAAGCTTTAAAAACTCATTAGCAAAATTTTTGCGTATAAAATTTCTAAAATATTTTTCATCATCATTACTCTCATCATGAAAACAAGTGATATTGTTTTCTTTTAGGTAGATTGAAATTTCTTCTTTTGGAATTTCAAGCAAGGGTCTTATGATGGTAAAATATTTTCTTTTTTCAATATCTTTAAAACCAAGTAATTCTCTAAGCCCTGCACCTTTAGAAAATTGCATTAAAAACCATTCTAGTTTATCATTTAAATGATGAGCTAGTAAAAGATTATCATAAGAGTGATTTTTGCAAAGCTCTTCAAAAAACTCATAACGCAAAGCTCTTGCGCAAGCTTCGAAATTTTTTGTTATTTTGGGTGCGGTTTTGATATAAATTTTTTTATGAAAACGCTTGGCTAATTCTTTAGCACTTTGTTCTTCTTTATCACAATTTTCACGAGTTTTGTAGTTTATAAAAGCAAGGTCAAAATCTATGTTTTTTTCTAAAAGCATGAAAAATAAAGCACTAGAATCACTCCCATGAGAAAATGCTAAAAGATTTTTCCCTTGCTTTAAATGATTTAAATATTTGCTATCAATCATCAAACTTTCTTAAGGCTTTTGCAATGAGTTTTTTATCTAAGCTCTGCGTGATTTCACACTCATAAAGCTCACCCATTTCTAAATCTCCGCAATCACTTTCATTGATGAGAATTTCTCCATCTATATTTCTATCCCAACGCAAATCTTTTGCACCGATGAAAAATTCTCCTTCAGAGCTTTGACCTTCACAAAATGCTAAAGTCTTTTTACCAACTTGTTGATTAAAGCTTTTTTCTATGCATTCATCGACTATTTTTTCTATCACTTTTAATCTTGCATTGATGATTTTACTAGGAATTTGTTCCATGTCAAAAGCTGCGGTATCTTCTTCTTTAGAATAAGCAAAAACACTAATTCTATCAAAACCAAATTCTTTTATAAAAGTGCATAATTCTTCAAAATCCTCATCACTCTCTCCTGGGTGTCCTACTATAAAACCTGTGCGTAAAAATGAATTTGGAGCTTGTTTCATTAAATTTAAAAGCTCGATTAATTTAGCTTTATTAGCTCCGCGTTTCATGATTTTAAGCATATTATCACTGATGTGTTGCAAAGGCATGTCAAAGTAATTTACAAAAACTTTTGATTGAATGATTTTTTCTATCACTTCTTTGCTAATGCTTGTTGGATATAGATATAAAATTCTAGCAGCCTTTACACCTTGGATATTTTCTATAGCTTCAATAAGCTTTAAAAGTCCATCTTTTTGATCTTGATCAAATAAATACGAACTTGTATCTTGAGCGATAAAAGAAAAGTCTTTATAACCTTTTTTAACAAGTTCTTTTACTTCATTTATAATACTTTCTAAGCTTCTTGATTTAAGTTTGCCTTTAAAACTTGGTATAGCGCAAAATGAACATTTTTGATTACATCCTTCAGCTATTTTGATAAAAGCGTGATAATTTGATCCTGTGATCACACGATTTGTATTTTTATCTTGCAAGTAAGTAGAATTTGAAAAAAGATTAGTTTTTTTAAGTATCATTTCATCAATTTTTTCATAATCTCCCACACCGGTAAAAAGATCAACTTCAGGTAGTTCTTTCATTAATTCCTCGCGGTAGCGTTGCATTAAACAACCTGTTACAACTAACAATGAATCTTTTTTTCTTTGCTCGTGTAAGTCTAAAATCGCATTTATGCTTTCTTTTTTAGCACTATCTATAAAGCCACAGGTATTTACAATCAAAACATCAGCTATGCTTGGCTCATCACAAATTTCATAATCACTTAATCTTCCAAGCATGATTTCACTATCAACTAAATTTTTATTACAACCTAAAGACATTAAAAAAAGTTTTGGCATATTTCTCACTTTAAATGTTTTATTTTTTTGCTAAAATTATAAGATTAAATTATATCAAAATTAGAAAGAAAATTTTTATGGATAATTACGAATACAGCGAACTTTTAAAAAAATTAAAAAACAAAGTTGGAAATATCGCTTCTATTATTAAGCCTGAAGAGATAAAAACAAGATTAAAGGAAATAGAAAATTTAGAAAATTCCCCTTCTTTTTGGAGTGATGTAAAACAAGCAGGCGTTATAGGTAAAGAAAAAACTAAAATTTCAAATTTATTAAAAAACTACGAGAACGCTTTCAATGCTTTAAATGATGCAAGCGAGCTTTTTGATCTAGCAAATAGTGAAAATGATTTAGATACTATAGAAGCTTTATTTGAAGATGCAAATAAGCTAGAAGATCTTATTGTAAATCTTGAAATTTCTATGCTTTTAAGTGGGGAAAATGATGGTAAAAACGCCATAGTTTCCATTCATCCAGGAGCAGGTGGAACGGAGAGTAATGACTGGGCTAGCATGCTTTATAGGATGTATTTGAGATTTTGCGAAAGAGAAGGTTTTAAAGTAGAAACGCTTGACTTTCAAGAAGGCGAAGAAGCAGGGCTTAAAGATGTTAGCTTTTTAGTAAAAGGTGAAAATGCTTATGGGTATTTAAAAGCTGAAAATGGCATTCATCGTTTAGTAAGAACTTCTCCATTTGATAGTGCAGGGCGTCGCCATACGAGTTTTTCTAGTGTGATGGTTTCTCCTGAACTTGATGATGATATAGAAATAGAAATTGAAGAAAAAGATATAAGGATTGATTATTATAGAGCAAGCGGAGCAGGTGGACAACATGTTAATAAAACTGAATCAGCAGTGCGCATAACTCATATGCCAAGTGGTATAGTAGTGCAATGTCAAAACGATAGAAGCCAACACAAAAACAAAGCCACAGCCTTTAAAATGCTAAAATCACGCCTTTATGAGCTTGAGCTTATGAAACAACAAGATGAAGCAAATTCAAGCGAAAAAAGTGAGATAGGTTGGGGGCATCAAATCCGCTCTTATGTGCTTTTTCCTTATCAACAAGTCAAAGACACACGCTCAAATGAAGCTTTTTCGCAGGTTGATAATATCTTAGATGGGGATATTAAAAAAATCATAGAAGGTGTTTTAATAGCGCAAAAAGCACAAGATTAATACTACAAAAGGATATTAAATGGAAAAAATTCTAGTTTGTGTGGATGTTTTAGAGCCTTGTAGGGAAAGTTTGCATTATGGGGTGTATTTAGCTAAAAAGCTAGATTTACCTTTAATGTTTTTATATACCATAGAACCAAATTTTACTAATGCTGAATTAGCTTGTAGTTTTGGTATAGGTGCTAGCGGGTGCGTGATTGAAGATTTAGTAGAAGAGCAAAGCCAAAAAAATGAAAATCTTTGCAAAAAAGGGCAAAGAATTTTAGAAGAATTTTGCACTTATGCAAAAGAACAAGGTGTAAAAGAATGCTTTAGTGTACAAAGAGATGGAGATTTAGAAGAAGTTTTAAAAGAATATAATGATCAAATAAGATTAGCTATAGCAGGTTTAAAAGGCGGAGGTAAGAAAAACAAAATAGGCATTCATACAGAAGAATTAGTAAGAGCTTTAAATGTGCCTATTTTGCTTGTAAATTCTGCTTTTAAAGAGATTAAAAGTGTGATGATGGCTTACGATGGGAGTAATTTAGCTAAAAAGGCTATAGAACAAGCCATTAAAAGACCTATTTTTAAAGAAGCAAAACGTTATGTAGTAAATGTATCTAAAGATGAAAAAGCTTCTTATGAGTTATTAACTCAAGTAAGTCAAATTTTTAAAGAAGCAAATTTAAATGTGCAAACTCAGCATTTAAATGGAGAGATTACTCAGGCTTTATTTGATTTTGGTGAGCAAAATGATATAGATTTATTGATTATGGGAGCTTATTCACATCACTGGTTAAAAAGTATTTTATTTGGTAGTTTGACAAATGATATTTTAACTAAGGCTAAAAAACCTTTATTGCTGATTCGCTAATGTTGCACCATAGACTTTTAAATCATTATATTAGCATTTATCACAAAAGTACCAAACAATTTCTTTTTGTTTGGACTTTGCTTGCTATGGTGCCTTTGTTTTGTAGTTTTTTATTTGATGAACTTGCTATTTATGCAACAGGTAAAATTACTTCTGAAATTTTATTTTTAATTTTAAATATTATTCCTATTATGGTGGCTGTGGCATTGATGGTTTTTTTGCTTATTAGTATTTGGGCTGCTTTTAGTGGAAAGATTAATATTAAAGAAAAATTTTTTATTATTTTATATGCATATGTTTTGATATGGTTTGCGTATGGAAATTTGTATTATTTTTCTTGTGATGTAGATAATTACAATAGAATGTTAATTGCTACTCAAAAAAATGAAAATCTAGATATTGCGGATTTGCAAGAAAAAGTTATAGAAGTGCAATTTCAAACACCTATAAGAGGAATTCATAATTTTTGGTCTTTAAATGATGAGTTAAAACCTCAAATTCAAAATAGAATAAAAGGTTTGGTTGATTGTTATTATTTTAGCGGAGTTACTATGCTAACGATAGGCTTTGGCGATGTAACGCCTGTTAGTTCTTTGTTAAGATTATTTAGCGTATTTCAAGGATTTTTAGGGCAGGTTATTGTTGTGATTGCTATGGGGCTTTGGATTAATCAAGTAGGTAAGCAATAGCTTACCTTGTGATTAATGTTTTATAGCATATTTATTTTGTATTTCTTCATGTCCTAGTATTTTTTGGATATTACAATTTTTATCAATATCTAATTTTTTAACATCATAGTGAAAATTAGTACAATTGTGCAATAAAAACGCCATTGTTTTAGCATTATGTACATCCCATCTTGACAAATCTTGATCAAATTGTTTGCAATTTTCAAACATATGTGCCATTGTAATGGCATTATGCACATCCCAATTTTCTACTTTATGGTTGAATTTAAGACAATTACAAAACATGTATTTAGTATCTTTTACATTTGACATATTCCAAGAAGATAAGTCTTGATCAAAAGATTCACAATCAAAAAACATTCCTTCCATGTTTTCAACATTTTTAACATTCCATTTAGAAATATCATGATTAAAGCTTTTGCAGCAATAAAACATATAAGACATATCTTTAACATTTGACACATCCCATTTTTCTATACCATCAAAGTTGGTTCTAGTGGAATAATAGAATAAATAAGACATATCCGTAATTAAGCTTACATCGATTTCATCTAAGGCAATAAGCTCTTCTCTAACAAGAGCAACTAATTCACATTTAGTTTTAGGCGTAAACATGTTAGCTCCTTTTTGGATGTTTATTCCAATATAATTATAATATTATTTAAATATAAAGTAGTAAAAATAAATATTAAATTAATAAAAAAGTATAAAATACTATAATATGTTTCATTATGAAACATATTATAAATTTAATAGGAAAATTAAGATTAATTCGATATAGTAAAAATTTAAAAATGTAGCATAAAGAAGGTTGATAAATAATGAAAAAATATAATATTGTTTTACTTGGTGGTAGTAATTCTGTCATGGTTAATGGTCTGCAAAAAGGACTAAGGCAAGATAATGTAAATTTGACAAATTTAGCTTTAGGATCTACAACTTCAATTCAAAATTTATATGAACTGAAAAGAAAAAGAAATCAAAAAAGTATCAATGAAGCAGATTTGATTATTACAGAATCCAATGTGAATGAAATTGGTCAGAATATAAATAAGTATGAAAAATTATCACTAAATCTGATTTATAGTAATTTATATAATTATTATAGCGAGTTAAGTTGTTTGAATAAAAAAATTTTAGTAATTTTACTTCCAATAACTAGAGGAAATTATAAAATTATCAATAATATTCACTTGAGTTTAATTAAGCAATTTAAATTTAACTATATAGATATGAATTGTTATTACAATATAAACAGATTATATGATTTTCATAATGCAATAGATGCAGGTCATCCGCTGAGCACTATAATGAAAATTCTTGGCCGAAATATCATCAATAGTATTGAGTATTTTCAATATAGCATTAAAACAGCAAATAAGCAAAATAAATTTATAATTTGTCATGCTGGTGAATTAGAGGTATATTCAGGTAAAACATCATATGAAACTTATAAAAATTCAATGTATGAAGAAGAAGTTGTAAAAATCGATAACAGTGTTGTGTTAAAATTTCCAAAAAAATATTATGGTTGTAAAATATTAGCCATCCATACATGGAATAAACACGATTCCTTTAATTTTAATCAATGTTTAAACAATATTGTAGATTATTGCATTCAAAACAAAGATAAATATATTTTAAAATCAACTAATTTTTTAAATTCTGTAGTGGAATTACAAGCAGATATAATAATAAGTAATAATACAAAAGTTTTGCTTTGTCAAGACAAAAGAAAAAATTATACAGAGTTTTACCATGCTGCTCAAAATTGGAGTTCAGAAGTTTTATTTCATAACAATTTAAGTTTAGTAGGTTTTTTCTTGATGAAAGGTAATATGACGCCAAAGCAAATTGATTTTGAATCCTTGGCTAGTGAGATTATAGAAATTCCAAAAGAATATAATTTCAATCATTTAATACCTCCAGTAGAATTATATAAAGAAATAATAGATGAGTATTGTAAAAAAATAGATCCAAGAAAATTAGCTCCTTTGCAAACTCAAATCACAAATTTAACTAACGAAAAGCAAAGTCTAATCAATGAAAAAACAAATTTACAAAATCAATTAAGTCAATTTCAAAATACTATAAATTCCCTACCTATGAAAAAACAACAACTTGAAATTTCTAATTTAGAACAAGATTTAATCAATAAAAAATTACAAACTAAACAATTATCAAAAAAGCTTGGTATTAAAATGAATGATTTTATGCCTAAAATAATTATGATTAATCCAAATTCAGCAAAAGTTAGAATTCAAAACCAACTCTCATATAAACTAGGTCAAGCTATGATAATAAATTCTAAATCATTCTTAGGTTATATAAGAATGCCTTTTGTTTTATCTTATATCAAAGATAAACATAAACTTGAACAAAAAATCTATCAAGAAAAAATAAAAAAAGACCCATCATTAACTTTACCTCCATTAAAAAACTATCCTGATTATCAAGAAGCCTTAAAAGAAAAAGAATGTTTTACCTATAAACTCGGACAAGCTCTTATACAAGCTAACAAAAATTGGCGTGGGGGGGGGGGAGGTATATCAAGTTGCTATATGAAATTAGGAAGTTGAAAAGAGAATTTAAGAATAGATAATTTCCTAGAAAAAACTAGGAGATCACATGAGAAATTTTACAAGAATAATATTTGAAAATATAAGCCATGTAAATAACAACAATGCCATTAAAAATGGTTTAAAACCTGCATTTTTTAAAACATTTTTATGGATATTTACTCCCAAAGCTACCATAGCCATAGAAAGCAAAAGTGTATCTATAGTTTGTATGCTTGGTTTTATATAATTAAGTGCAAAATCTGTATTTAATATTTCAAGTGAGCTAATACCACAAGCAAATAAAAACCACAAAGCAAAATAAGGAATATTTGCTTTAATGGAAATTTTTTCATTATTTTTGCTTAGAAATTTCAATGAAAAAAGACTTAAAAAAATCAAAAAAGGTACTAGCATTAAAACACGCATCATTTTTTCTATGACAGCACCATCTCCTGCTTGCACAGCTTCACCTGCTGCAACAGCATGTGCAACTTCATGCAAGCTTGCTCCCATGAAATACCCCATTTGCTTTAAACTAAAAAAATCAAACCAGCCTAAATTCCAAGCCAAAGGATATAAAAACATCCCCAAAGTTCCAAACACAACCACAGTGCAAACTGCCACGCCAACTTTAGCAGAGCCACCTTTAACAATGCTTTCACTAGCCATCACAGCAGCTGCTCCACAAATGCTTGAGCCACTACTTATAAGTATGCTTTCTTTAAGATCAAGTTTAAATAATTTTCCCAGTAAAAGTCCCATAAAAAAGGTAGAAAATACCACTAAAAATGCTAGCAAAATCCCATTTAATCCAACTTTTTCTAAATCATTAAAAGTAATTCTAAAACCATAAAGTATAATCCCAAGTCTTAAAATTTCTTTTGTTGCTATGCCTAAAACTCCTGATTTTTTGAGTAAATTTGCATTTTGATGAGCTAAATTTCCTATTAAAGCTCCTAAAATCACGGCTATGATTAAAGCTGAAATTCCAAGATTTTTAAAAAAATTAAGCTCAGAAATAGCAAAAGCACAAAAAGCAAGAGTAAAAAGCAGTAAAAAAGCTTCAAATTTTCTATGTTTATATATATTTTTATGCATGAATTTTCCTTTTTTTGTTTTTTGTAATATTAATGATTTTTTTATGATAAGTAAAATTAATTTTATTTGATATAATGATTAAAAATATTTATCAAAAGAGTGCTTATGACTTTTAAACAAATAAAATATTTTCAAGTCTTGTGTAGAAATTTAAATTTAAGAGCTTGTGCTAAAGAATTAAATATAACTCAATCTGCTTTGTCTTTAGCTATATTTGAACTTGAAAAAAGTTTAAACACCAAGCTTTTTGATAGAAATGCTAAATTTTTAAGCTTAAATGAAAAAGGAAAGGTTTTTTTAAAACAAATTACACCTTTGATTTTAGAATTTGAACGCATTGAAAAAGCAATGCAAGATGATCAAAGCTATGAAATAAGTATGAAAGTTAGTCAAAATGTAGGCACTTATTTACTAGGAACTTTTTTAGATCAAAAGGCGGAAAATATCAAGTTAAATTTGTCTTTGGATAATAGTCAAAATATCATCAAAGATATTTTAGATAAAGAAATCGATATAGGTTTGATTGAAGGTATTTGCAAAGATAAGGATATAAAAAAGATTAAAATTTGTGATGATGAGCTTATTGTGGTGAGTAAAAATGACTTCAAAAAAGAATTTTTCATAGATGAGTTAAAGGATTTTAAATGGCTAAGTCGTGAGCAAGGTTCAGGTGCAAAAGAAGTATTTTTAAGTGCTTTACCTAAAGATGTAAAGCTTAATTTAGTTTATGAGCTAAACTCAACTGCTATGATAAAAGAGTTAGTTAAAAAAGGTAAATTTTTAGCAGTTTTACCTAAATTTAGCGTTAAAGAAGAACTTGAAGCTAAAAGTTTATTCGAAGTGAGATTAAAAAATTTTAAAATTTCAAGAGAGCTTTGTTTGATTTATCATAAAAATAAAGAGCCAAGCAAGGAATTTATAAATTTATGTGAGTTTTTAAAACTTTGCGTTCAAAAAGATTTAGTTTAACTCTTGAATGCATTTTTTAAAAAGCTCTCCTCTTTCTTCATAAGACTTAAACTGATCTAAGCTTGCACAAGCAGGGCTTAGTAGGGCTACTTCATCATTAGTTAAGTTTTGATTGATTTTTTCTACCGCTTTAGGTAAAAACTCACAAAAATGTGCTTTTAAATTAGCATTTTTAGCGTATTCAAGCATTTTATTAGTGCTTTTTCCTATGGCATAAAGCTCTATATTAAGCTCTTTCATAAAAGTAAATAAAGCACTTAAATCCACCCCCTTATCATCCCCACCTATGATAAGATGAATTTTTTTATCCTTATAGCGTTTAAGAGCAGCTAAACTAGCATCCAGATTAGTCGCTTTGGTGTCATTTACCCAAAGTCTATTTTTATGATCAAATATTTCTTCAAGTTTGTTTTTTTCTATCTTAAACTCGTTTAAAAGCTCATAAGAGCAACGATCTAGTATAATTTTTTCTATACTTAAGGCAATAAGTGCATCAAGTAAAAATGGGGTTTTAAAATGAATTTTTTCTAAGTCAATTTGCATTTTTTTAGCTAAATCTTGCTCATCTTCATAGCTTATAACATAAGCATGAGTTGGATAAGCCTCATACTTTTTAGGTAAAATTACCACATCATTTTCATTCATTCTTTCAAGCACGCTAAGCTTGGCTTGCTCATAATTTTCAAAGCTTTTATGCCAAGAAAGATGATCAGGTGTGATAGGTAAAAGTGCATAAATTTCAGGTTTAGCTACTTTGGTGTAAAAAAGCGAAAAAGATGAACTTTCCAAAATCCATAATTTAGCACTAATATCCATTTGTGCTAAAGGAGTTCCTATGTTTGCTCCCATTTGTGCATTGATGTGTTTTAAAAGATGGTGTGTCATTTGGGTGGTGGTGGTTTTGCCATTTGTTCCGCTTATCCAAACACTTTTTGGCATGCCATCATAAAAAAAATCATACTCACTGCTTAAATTTTTTGCTTGCTGTATGAGAGAATGATCATTTGGAAAGCCAGGACTTGGAATTTCTAAGTCACTTTTTAAAGGATCAAATTCACAAGGCGGTAAAAGTGTATTATTAAATTTATCTTTACTTATACTTGCAAAATGATCATCATAAATATCGCAATTTCCAAAACGCTGTGCAAAAGCTTTAGTTGTTTTTCCGTATCCAAAAAGTGAAATTTTCATTATCTTAACTTTATACTAATTAATGCAATAATATTTGCAAGTAAGGCTATCATCCAAAAACGCACAATGATTTTATTTTCCACCCAGCCTATTTTTTCAAAATGATGATGAATGGGTGCCATTTTAAATACTCTTTTGTTAAAGATTTTAAAACTTCCTACTTGTAAAATTACTGAAATAGTTTCTAAAACAAATACAAAACCTATAAGCAAAAGCAAAATTTCATTTTTACTTACTATACCAAGATAGCCTAAAAACGCCCCTATGCTTAAACTCCCACTATCTCCCATAAAAACTTGTGCAGGATAGCAGTTATACCACAAAAATCCCATAAGCGCACCAACTAAAGCCGCACTTATTACAACAAGTTCTCCTAGACCTTGAATTTTAGGTAAGAATAAATAAGAACTATAAATAGCATTTCCGCTCAAATACAAAAAAGCACCAAGACTTAAAAGAGAAAATATAGAAGGCACGGTTGCAAGACCATCAAGCCCATCGGTTAAATTTACAGCATTGGAGCTTGATACAATAACTAAAATCCATAAAAACAACATAAACATACCGCCATCAAAAATAGCATGTTTGTAAAAAGGTAAATAAAATTCAGTATTTATATCAAATAAATATAATAATCCAACACAAATAAAAGCAGCGCTAAATTGCCCTAGTAGTTTCATTTTTGGGCTTAATCCTGCGTGATTGTTTTTTTTTAAAATTTTCCCTAAATCATCTACTAAGCCTATAGTACAAAATAGTACTAAACATAATAATCCAACGATTACAAAACTATTATTTAAATCAGCGCTTAAAACACTTGCTATGATAGTAGCAAAGATAAAAACAAGCCCACCCATAGTAGGAGTGTGAGATTTAGCTTGGTGTGATTGTGGAGCGTATTCATAAATAGGTTGATTTGCTTTTTTATTTTGAGCCCATTTGATAAATTTTGGCATTAAATACAAACTCAAAAATAAAGCGATAAAAAATGCAAAACCAGCACGTACGCTAATATAAGAAAAAAACATATGATTTGTATATTCTGTAAGATAAAGCAAAATTTTAACCTTGTATTTGTTTTTTAAAAGCATAATTTTAGTAAAATCACATAAATAAATTATAAAAAAGAGTAAAAAATGAGTCAAAAATGTATTTTGATAATCACAGATGGTATAGGACATAATACAAATTCAAACTATAATGCTTTTTTTCATGCTAAAAAGCCAACTTATGATAAGCTTTTTGAAAATACTCCTAATGTTTTGATAAAAACAAGTGGTTTGGCAGTTGGCTTACCTGAAGGTCAAATGGGTAATAGCGAAGTAGGGCATATGTGTATAGGTAGTGGACGCATAATCTATCAAAATTTAGTTAAGATAAATAAAGCCATAGAAAATGATACTTTAAAAGATAATAAGGCTTTAAAAGAGTTATTACAAAAATGCAAAAGAGTGCATATTATAGGGCTTTATAGTGATGGTGGGGTGCATTCTATGCATACACATTTTAATGCGCTTTTAAAAATTTGTAAGCAAGAAAATAAAGAAGTTTTTGCGCATGCAATTAGTGATGGTAGGGATTGTCCTCCAAATTCAGGTTTAGAATTTATAAAATCTTTACAGGAATTTTGCGAAAAAGAAAGGATTAACTTTGCTTCTTTATCAGGAAGATTTTATGCTATGGATAGAGATAAGCGCTATGATAGGGTTAAGTCTTATTATGATGCTTTATTTGCTAAGGCACCAAAGTGTGATGATTTTGTGCAATTTATACAAAAAAGCTATGATGAAAATATTACAGATGAGTTTTTAACCCCAGTTATTAGTCAAAACTTTGATGGAATTAAGGCTGAAGATGGTGTGATTTTTATCAATTTTAGAAATGATAGAATGCGTCAATTAGTTGCTTCTTTAACCCAAGAAAGTTTTAATGAATTTTCAAAAGAAGTGCTTATAAAAAATGCTATTACTATGAGTTTGTATGATGAGAGTTTTAAACTGCCTGTGATGTTTGAAAAAGAAGAATTAGATAATACTTTAGCTTCTGTAATAGCTAATGCAAATTTAAGCCAACTTCACACAGCTGAGACAGAAAAATACGCTCATGTAACCTTTTTCTTTAATGGGGGAAAAGAAGAATTAGAGTGTAATGAAACAAGAGTTTTAATCCCAAGTCCTAAAGTAAAAACATACGATGAAAAACCTCAAATGAGTGCTAAAGAAGTCGCAGATGAAGTGCTTAAGGGTATAGAAAATGGTATGGATTTTATCATAGTAAATTTTGCAAATGGTGATATGGTAGGACATACGGGTGATTTTGAAGCTGCAGTTAGTGCGGTTGAATGTGTGGATGAGTGTTTGGGTAGGGTTATTGCTAAAGCAAGAGAGTATGAATATGCTTTTATTATTACTTCAGATCATGGAAATTGTGAAGCAATGAGGGATGAAAAAGAAAATATGCTCACTAACCACACAACCTTTGATGTTTTTGCTTTTGTAGAAGCTAAAGGAGTAGAAAAGCTTAAAGAAGGCATGGGGCTTAGTAATATAGCACCAAGCGTGCTTAAAATTTTAAACTTACCTATCCCAAAAGAAATGGATGAGGCTTTATTTTAATTTAAAGGAGAACAATGAAATTTAGTGGAAAAAATGTTTTAATAACAGGTGCAAGTAAAGGTATAGGTGCAGCAATAGCTAAAGAATTAGCAAGTCATGGTTTAAAAGTTTGGATTAATTATAGAAGTAAGCCTGAGCTTGCTGATGCGTTAAAAGAAGAGATAGAAAAAAGTGGTGGCACTGCAGCTGTAATTAAATTTGATGCAAGCATTGAAGAAGAATTTACAAGCGCTATTGCAACTATAGTAGAAAGTGATGGTGAACTTAGTTACTTGGTTAATAATGCGGGTATTACTAATGATAAATTAGCGCTTAGAATGAGTATGGATGATTTTTCTTCAGTGATTAATGCTAATTTAAATTCAAGCTTTTTAGGTTGTAGAGAGGCATTAAAAACTATGAGTAAAAAGCGTTTTGGCGCGGTTGTAAATATTGCTTCTATAGTTGGAGAAATGGGAAATGCAGGCCAAACTAATTATAGTGCTAGTAAAGGCGGTATGATAGCATTAACAAAATCTTTTGCTAAAGAAGGTGCAGCAAGAAATATAAGATATAACTGTATTACCCCAGGTTTTATAAAAAGTGATATGACTGAAGTTTTAAGTGATGAAATAAAACAAAATTATATTAACAATATCCCTTTAAAGCGTTTTGCAGATGCAAGCGAGGTAGCTCAAGCTGTGGCGTTTTTATTAAGTGATTATTCTTCTTATATCACAGGAGAAATTTTAAAAGTCAACGGTGGGCTTTATATGTAAGCAAGGTTTTAACCTTGCTTGGTTTCTATAGTCACTACTGCTATAGCAAAACCCCCATCATGTGCTACGCTTACACTTGCTGATTTGATTTTAAATTCTTGCATGACTTTTTGAGAAAAACTAATATGTGGGGCATTTTTATCATCTTTAGAGATGATGATGTCAAAAAAAGAACATTCTTTAGAAATTCCAACCCCCAAAGCCTTAGAAGCAGCTTCTTTAATAGCCCAAAATCCTGCTAGAGTGTTGGTATTTTTTATATAACTTTGCTCTTGCTTGGATAAAAATTTATCCAAGAAAAGCGTTTTATGTCTTTCATAAATTTTTTCTATGCGAGAGCATACAACTATGTCACAGCCTATCATTAAGATACTACAAAGTCAGTAAAATAAATATTTTTGATAAAACCATCAGTTAAAACCTCATTGATTTTACCAGTTAATTCATCTTTTAATCTTTCTTTGCCTTTTGTGGTGCTTACTTCTTCAAAGGTTTTTGAAGTTAAAGTTCTAATGATAATATCTCTAATAATAGCAACTTTTTTATCAAGTTCTGGGGTTAGAGTTTCAACATTTTGTTCAAGTTGAATGGTGCATTTTACATATCTTGATCCACCATCACTTAACAAATTTAGTGTAAAAGGTGCTAAAGGATACATCACTCCAATATTTGCATAATCACTTCCTCTAGCTGCTACTGCATTTGTTTTCTTAGGAGCTTGTGCAACTTGTGCGCTTTCTTCAGCTTGTGGAGCAGGATTTTCTTCAGAACCACCGCTAAACATTAAATAAGCAATCGCTCCTACAATCACAAGTAAAAATACAAATAAAAATACAACGATAATAATTACTAAAGTATTGCCACCTTTTTTCTTTGATTCGCCTTGTTCATCCATCATATCATCAGCCATATTTTTCCTTTTATAAAATTTAAAGTGTTATTGTATCAAAAATTACAATTTTTTTAAATTATGATTATTTAATCTTTTGTAAATGTCTATAAACACTAGGCTCAGAAATACCTAAAAGCTCAGCAACCTTAGGAATAACACCTTTTACATTAAACACACCTTTTTCATATAAACTAGCTATCATTTTTTGCTTTTCTTTTGGTTTTAAGCTTTTATTTTTAAAACTTTCTATATCCATACCCGAAATATCTTCGACAATTTCTTCTAAATCAAGTTTAATATATTCTTTGTTTTCTTGCTCAGGACTTTCATAAGAATTATCATAAATATTTCCAAGATTTAAAATTTCATCAGAGATTTTTTTAAACGCTGAGGTATCATGATTAATACAAAGCAAACCTTCGAGTTTTTCATCTTTTTTAATAAAAAAAGTAGAGCCTGACATTACTTGTGAGCTTTTAGCTGAAGTTTTATAATGTGTTATATAATCACGCTCTAAATAGATTTTATTTTTAATCATTTCAATGGCAAAACCAGTTAGAGGTGAGTTTATAGTTCTTTTACTAATATGGTTATTAGCAATTTCTGCTATATTGGCTCCATCTTCGCTTACATCGTGCAATACTATTTCATAATTTCTACCCAAGGCTTCTGCAAGAAATTTAACTAATTTAATATAGTAAGTTCTTGTTTCTTTATCCATAAGCTCTCCTTTTTTTATTAATTTTGTAGTAAAAATATTTAAAATAAGAATGCTTATTCTTATTTTTTAACAATTTTATTACAAAATAAAAATATTTATGCTTAAAAAAAGATTATTTTTTTAAAAATAAGAATTTTATAATCATTTTTTAAATAATGATAATTTTTATCGTTTAATTTTATTTTAATAATATAGGAATATAATTTATCAAATAATAAAAATTATTATTTAAAAAGGAGACACAATGAAAAAACTAACAAATGATTTTGGAAATATCATAGCTGATAATCAAAATTCTCTAAGTGCAGGTGCTAAAGGTCCACTTTTAATGCAAGATTATATTTTGCTTGAAAAACTTGCTCATCAAAATAGAGAAAGAATTCCAGAAAGAACAGTACATGCAAAAGGAAGTGGTGCTTATGGAAAACTTAAAATCACAAAAGATATCTCTCAATATACCAAAGCAAAAGTTTTACAGCTTGGAGAAAATACACCTTTATTTATAAGATTTTCAACCGTTGCAGGTGAAGCAGGTGCAGCTGATGCAGAAAGAGATGTAAGAGGTTTTGCTATTAAATTTTATACTAAAGAAGGAAATTGGGATTTAGTAGGTAATAATACTCCGACATTTTTTATAAGAGATGCATATAAATTTCCTGATTTTATCCATACTCAAAAAAGAGATCCAAGAACTCATTTAAGAAGTAATAATGCTGCATGGGATTTTTGGAGCCTTTGTCCTGAAAGCTTACACCAAGTTACTATTTTAATGAGTGATAGGGGAATTCCTGCAAGTTATCGTCATATGCATGGTTTTGGAAGTCACACTTATAGTTTAATTAATGATAAAAATGAAAGATTTTGGGTGAAATTTCATTTTAAAACCAAGCAAGGTATTAAAAATTTAACCAACGAAGAAGCGGCGAATTTAATAGCAAATGATAGAGAAAGTCATCAAAGAGATTTATATGAGGCTATTGAAAAAGGAGATTTTCCAAAATGGACTTTCCAAATTCAAGTTTTAAAAGAAGATGAAGCAGAAAAATTAGGTTTTAATCCTTTTGATTTAACTAAAGTTTGGCCACATAGCATTGTGTCTTTAATAGAAGTAGGTGAATTAGTACTTAATAAAAATGTACAAAATTACTTTAATGAAGTAGAACAAGCTGCATTTAGTCCAAGCAATATCGTTCCTGGTATTGGTTTTAGTCCTGATAAAATGTTGCAAGCTAGAATCTTTTCTTATCCTGATGCACACAGATATCGCATAGGAACAAATTATCATTTATTGCCAGTTAATCGTGCAAAAAGTGAAGTAAATACTTATAATGTAGCAGGAGCTATGAATTTTGACACTTATAAAAATGGCGCAGCTTACTATGAGCCAAATAGTTATGATGATAGTCCAAAAGAAGATAAAAGCTATCTTGAGCCTGACTTAGCACTTGAAGGTAGTGCGCAAAGATATGCTCCACTTGATGATGATTTTTATACTCAACCAAGAGCTTTGTTTGATATAATGAACCAAGATCAAAAAGAGCAGTTATTTAAAAATATAGCAACTTCTATGAGCGGGGTTGATGAAAAAATTATTGCTAGAGCATTAAGTCATTTTGAAAAAATTTCAAGTGAATATGCAAATGGTGTTAAAAAAGCTTTGAAAATGTAATTTTTACTTGCCACTTTAAAAGTGGCAAACTAAAGATTATAAAAGGAAAAATATGTTTAGCAACGAAGAAGAAAAAAGAATTCAAGAACTTTGTACTATGGCTTTTGATTATGCAAGAAAAAATGATTTGCAAAATTTAAAGATTATGATAGAAGCAGGTTTGAGTGTGAATTTAAAAAATCATAAAGGCGATAGTCTTTTAATGCTTGCAAGTTATCATAATGCTTATGAATGTGCTAAGTTTTTACTAGAAAATAATGCTAGGGTAGATGAGAAAAATGACAGAGGACAAACTCCATTAGCAGGGGTGTGTTTTAAAGGATATTTGCCTATGTGTAAGCTTTTGGTAGAATATGGGGCAAATATTGATGAAAACAACGGTCTTGGTATGACACCTTTTACTTTTGCACTAATGTTTGGACATAGAGATATAGTAGAGTTTTTAACAAAGCATTCTAAAAAAAGTTTTCTTAAAAAAATAGCTTTTGCTGTATTAAAAATTTTTAAAAGAAAGAAAAGTTAAACTCTTTGAAAAAATAAAAATTATAAAATTATCCTTTTATTTGTAAATAGAAGGATAAATATGTCACAAAAAGCAGAGAAATTATGGGGTGGACGTTTTGATTTGCCTACAAATAAATTAGTTGAAGAATACACTGCTTCATTATTAGTTGAGCCAAGACTTGCTCCTTTTGATATACAAGGAAGTATAATTCATTGCACTATGCTTGCAAAACAAGGCATTATAAAAGAAGATGAAGCAAAAACTATCATCAAGGGTTTAGAACAAGTTAGAGAAGAAATTCAAAATGGAACCTTTGTTTTTGATATAGCTGATGAGGATATTCATATGGCTGTAGAAAAAAGAATGACGCAAATTGTAGGCCCAGTAGGTGGAAAGCTTCACACTGCAAGAAGTAGAAATGATCAAACTACGCTTGATTCAAAAATGCATATGAGAGCCATTATAAAAGAAATTTTAAATCAAATTATTGCTTTGCAAGAAGAGATTATAAATCAAGCTCAAAAAAATATCAAAGCTATTATGCCAGGTTATACACATTTACAAACTGGTCAACCGGTGCTTTTTTCACATTGGATTATGGCATATTTTTGGATGTTAAGTAGGGATTATTCTCGTTTTGAAGATTTATATAAAAGAATGGATGAGTGTCCTTTAGGAGCAGCTGCGCTTGGTGGAACCACATTTAATATAGACAGACATTTTTGTGCCAAAGAACTAGGTTTTGCAAAACCAACAGAAAATAGCATTGATAGCGTTAGTGATAGAGATCATATGGTTGAATTTACTTCTGTGGCTGCAATGTGCTTTATGCACCTTAGTCGTTTTTGTGAAGAGCTTATACTTTTTTCAAGTCAAGATTTTAAATTTATAGAATTAAGTGATGATTTTTGTACCGGCTCAAGCATAATGCCTCAAAAGAAAAATCCTGATGTGGCTGAAAAAATGCGTGGTAAGACAGGTAGAATGTATGGCAATGTTATGGCAATGCTAACTATTATGAAAGGTATTCCACTAGCTTATAATACTGACATGAGTGAAGATAAGGCTCAAGTTTATGATTCTATGGATACTCTAATGGCAAGTTTGAAAATTATAACTCCTATGATAGAAAAAATGCAAGTAAATGCTAATAATACAAGAGCAGCAGCTGCAAAAGGCTTTTCAAATGCTACGGATATGGCTGATTATTTAGTAAGAAAAAATATACCATTTAGAGAAGCTCATAGTATAGTTGGCGGGGCTGTGAATTATTGTATTAAACATAACAAAATGCTTGAAGAACTTAGCATGGAGGAATTTCATCAATTTAATGAAAATATCCAAGAAGATATTTATGAGGCAATTGCTTTAGAAACTTGTATAGACGCAAGAGTATCTTATGGTGGTACAGGAACTAAAGTGGTATTAGAGCAAATTAAACATGCAAAAGAGCTTTTGGAGCAATATAAGGCACAAGATTAATGGATGTTATTTTTATATTAGAATTTTTCATCATTTTTTCTATGATAGCCATAGGTGGTAGATATGGCGGTATAGGACTTGGGGTTGCAGGTGGGCTTGGTATGTGTATTTTGGTTTTGGTCTTTGGTATGCAACCAGCTTCACTTCCTGTGAGTGTTGTGTTTATTATACTTGCTGTGATTACTTGTGTGAGTGTTTTACAAAGCGCAGGTGGGCTTGATTTACTAGTAAAAATAGCAGAGAAAATTCTAAAGAAAAAACCTCAAGCTATTGTTTTTATGGGACCTTTGATTAGCTCTGCTTTTACGATTTTTTGCGGTACTACTTATGTGGCTTTTTCTATTTATCCAGTGATTGCTGAAGTGGCAGCTGATGCTAAAATTCGCCCCGAAAGAGCGCTTTCGGTTTCAGTTGTAGCAGCAGGTATTGGTGTTATAGCTTCACCTATGAGTGCAGCTACTGCTGCTATGGTGGCTGTTTTAGCTTTTAGTGGTACAACAATAGTGCAAATTTTAATGGTAAGTTTGCCAGCCTTTTTTATAGGTGTGTTTCTTGCTTGTTTGAGTGTTTTAAAAAGAGGAAAAGAGCTTGAGCAAGATGAGGAATTTCAAAAAAGAGTAAGAGCAGGAGAATATCATTTTTTAAGTGAAGATTTGCAAAATAAAGATAGCGAACATGATCCTATGGCTAGAAGGTCTTTGTATATTTTTGCTTTAGGGATTTTAACTATTATTTTCTTTGGAA
Organism: Campylobacter sp. CNRCH_2014_0184h; assembly: GCF_025772985.1. NCBI lineage: Bacteria > Pseudomonadati > Campylobacterota > Epsilonproteobacteria > Campylobacterales > Campylobacteraceae > Campylobacter > Campylobacter sp. CNRCH_2014_0184h. Next base: position 102,398 of record NZ_JAKMTB010000003.1, read on the forward strand.
CTTTTACGAATTTATTGCCTCATTATGAGCTTGCAAATGGTAAAATAGAAAGACTTTCTACTCCAAATTTAATCCAAATGATCATGCTTGCAACGGCTTGTTTGATTATGCTTTTTGCTAAAGTTCCTGCTAATAAGCTTGGTGAAGCTTCGGTATTTAGATCAGGACTTATAGGAGTTGTAGGGGTTTTTGGTATAGCTTGGATGACAGGAACATTTTTTGAAACTTATAAGCCTTTATTTAGTGATTCTTTATCGCATATTGTAGAGGATTATCCGTATTTATTTGGGGTGGCTTTATTTGCCTTTTCTATGGTGATTTTTTCTCCTTCAGCAACAGTGGCTGCTTTGATGCCTTTGGGTGTGAGTTTGGGAATTCCTCCTCAAATTCTTATTGTGCTTTATCCTTGTGTGAGTGGAGATTTTATAGTGCCAGGAGCTAATCAAATAGCATGTGTGGCTTTTGATAGAACAGGCACAACAAAAATAGGTAAATTCGTGATCAATCACTCTTATTTAAGACCAGGTTTTGTTTTGATTATTAGTGCGACTATTGCAGGTTATTTTATCTCTAAGCTTGTATTTTAGCTTAGAGATTGTTTTTAAGTTTTTGTAAATACCTATAGACACTAGGTTCTGATATATTAAGCGACTTAGCAACTATAGGTATGCTTCCTTTGATGTTAAAAATTCCTTTTGAATGAAGCTTTTTAATAATCTCATCTTTTTGCTCAGTGCTTAAGCTATATCCTGAATTTAAATATTTTAAGTCTATGTTTTCAGCTAAAATATCTTCTATAGAATGGCTAAGTGTTTCTATATTACTCACATTGTGTAAATTTACATTGTTTTGATTATGAATATCTAACAAATCACTAAAATCATTGATTTTTTCAAGTTCTATGATTTTGCTAATAGCATTTCTAAGCTCTGTGGTATCGTGATTTATACATAAAATTCCCACGATTTTATTTTGATTTTTAATGAAAAAAGTTGATCCAGTAACGATCTTAGACTTTCCAACCTTTGCTTTATAATCACATAAAAAATCTTTGTTTAAATACTCTTTTTCTTGTACAAGCTCACTTGCAAAAGAAGTTAATGGAGAATTAATGGTTCTTCCACTAATGTGGTTATTTGCAATGGCTGCAATATATGAACCCTCAGGTGCAATCACATGAAAAACTATTTCATATTGATCCCCAAGCACCTGTCCTAAAAACTGAGTAAGTTTGATAAATAATTCTTTTTGTTGCTCATCCATGATCTAGACCTTTTTGTTGTTTTTTGTTATTTTACATAATATTTTCATCAAAGTTGTTAATAATTATAACAATAAAAAAAATTATTATTATGATAAAAAAATATTGACAATTTATTATTATGATGATAATATTATATTATGATTTCATTTAAACACAAGGAGTATACATGGCAAATTATCCAAAGGCTATAGGACCATATTCAGCTTATAGAGAAGCTAATGGTTTGTTATTTATTTCAGGACAACTTCCTATTAATCCAGAAAGTGGAAATATAGAAAGTGAAGATGTAAAAGAACAAACAAGACAATCATTGTTAAATATTAAGGCTATATTAGAAGAAAATAATCTTTATTTTAATAATGTAGTTAAAACAACTTGCTTTTTAGCAAATATTGATGATTTTGTGGCTTTCAATGAGGTTTATTCTGAATTTTTCGCAGCTCCATATCCTGCAAGAAGTGCTTTTGCGGTAAAAGATCTTCCTAAGGGTGCTAAAGTGGAGATAGAGGTTATTGCTCATAAAGGATAGAGCATGTTGGGTTTATTTTTTGCAGGATGTTCTGTATTTTTACTTGTATTTATGCTCTATAAAAAAATCAACGCTCATATGGCGTTGCTTTTAAGTGGTTTATTCTTGCTAGCTTTAGCAGGAATTTTTGGACTTTCTCCTATTATTAGTGAAAAGCAATCTTTACATTTAGGTCTTTTTGATATTTTCCAAGTAGTAAATACCAAAATGTCAAGTACTTTAGCAGGTCTTGGACTTACTTTGATGTGTATAGCAGGATTTTCTGCTTATATGGATCATGTGGGTGCAAGTTATGCTTTATTTAAAGTATTTGAAAGACCTTTAAAGGCAGTAAAATCACCTTATATTTTATTGCTAGTTTCATATTTTGTAATCCAGTTTTTAGTGCTTTTTATACCTTCACATGCAGGTTTAGCACTTTTGCTTATGGTTACAATGTATCCTATTTTAGTGCGCTCAGGTGTTTCTAAACTTTCTGCACTTTCAATTATTGCTATTTGTCAATACATTGACCATGGCCCAGGTAGTGGTAATGTTATTTTGGCCGCAAAAACAGCTGAAATTGATCCTGCGGTATATTTTGTGCATTATCAGCTTCCTACAACTGTGCCTATTATCATAGCAGTAGGTATTGCGATTTATTTTTGCTCAAAATATTTTGATAAAAAAGAAAATTTCACATTTAACCGCGATGATGTTGAAAAAGAATTAGCAGAACATGATGGCAAAAGTGAAGAGCTTAAAAAGCCACCTAGAATTTATGCGATTTTACCTATTATACCTTTAGTGTTAATTTTGGGCTTTAGTAGTGTATTAGATAGCATTATGGTGCTAATGGGGCTTACCACTATGGAAGAGGTTAAAGCAGCTTCATCTACTGCTATTAGAATGAATGTACCAGTTGCTATGATGATTTCAACCTTTATAGCGATTATTTTTGAAATCATTCGTTATAGAAGTTTGATTGATACTTTAAATTCTATCATGGTATTTTTCAAAGGTATGGGACATTTGTTTGTAATCACAGTTTCTTTGATCGTTTGTGGACAAGTTTTTGCAAGCGGACTTTTATCAGTTGGCTTTGTGGATACTTTAATAGGTTTTGCAAAAGATGCAGGTTTTGGAGTGCTTGCTATTATTATAGCAGTTTCTATTTTGCTTGCTGTATGTGCATTTTTAATGGGTTCAGGAAATGCAGCATTTTTCTCTTTTGCGCCACTTATCCCAAATATAGCAAAATCTTTTGGCGTTGATACCATAGCTATGATAGCACCTATTCAAATCATGACAGGTTTTGGTAGATGTGTTTCACCTATTGCACCTGCTATTTTGGCGATTTCAGCTATGGCTAAAGTAAATCCATTACAAGTTGTAAAAAGAACGGCTATTCCTATGCTTGTAGCTGCTATTGTTAATGTGATTATGACTTATATTTATCTATAAAAAGGAGTACAAAATGAACAACAAAACTAAATTAATCCATCTAGGAAGAGGCGATCAAAATGCTGAAGTAAGATCAGTTAATCCAACCCTAATGCGTGCATCAACTATACTTTTTAAAGATCATGCAACTTGGCAAAAATACCGCGAGCTAAGAAAAACAGATCGTGTTTTAAGTTATGGCGCTAGAGGAACAGCTACAAATTTTGAACTTGAAAAACTAATTTGTGCACTTGAAGGAGGCCATAGAGCGCAACTTTTCCCAACAGGACTTGCAGCGCTAGCTATGGTGCTTTTAAATTATGCTAGCAAAGATGCTCATTTTTTAATCACTGATGCTATTTATGGACCTGTTAGAACAATTTGTGATTTATTTTTAACTAAAATGGGTGTAGAAATTGACTTTTTAAAAGCTGATGCTTCTGATGTAGAAGAAAAAATCAAACCAAACACAAAATTAATCCTTTGTGAAAGCCCAGGTTCTATACTTTATGAAATCATAGACTTGCCAAAACTTTGTGAAATTGCACACAAACATAACATACCAGTAGCGATTGATAATACTTATTCAAGCGGGTATTTTTTAAATCCGCTTGAGCTTGGCGTGGATATTTCAGTGATTGCCGCAACTAAGTACTTAAGTGGGCATTCAGATGTTACTATGGGTATAGTGGTAATTAATGAAAAAGAATGGAAAAATTTTGACAAATTGCCAGAAGCTTTAGGATTTACTACAAGTCCTGATGATGCTTATTTAGTGCTTCGTGGTATGAGAACTTTAGATGTAAGAATGAAAGCTCATGAAAAAAGTGCAGATGAGGTAGTAGAGTTTTTACAAAGTAGAAAAGAAGTTAAAACAATTTTTTATCCAAAATTAAAAACCCATCCAAACCATGAAGTTTTTATGCGCGATCATAAAGGTGCTAATGGTATGGTAACGATTGAATTTGCAGATGGTATTTCAAAAGAACAAGCCATTGAGTTTGTAGATAATTTAGAGTATTTTTCAATCGGTGCAAGCTGGGGTGGATATGAGAGTTTAGCTACTGTTACTACTCCACCAAGAACGGCAACAGATTGGAGTGCTAGAGGGCCTTTTGTGAGATTTCATATAGGTCTTGAAGATAGTAAGGATTTGATTGCTGATTTAAAACAAGCATTTGAAAAAATAAATTTTAAAGGATAAAACATGGGTGTGAGTGTATTTGATATGAGGTTGCTTCAAGATTCTTGGAGTACCCCTGCAATGAGAGCTATTTTTAGTGAAGAAAATAGAATTCAAAAATGGCTTGATGTAGAAGCTGCTTTGGCAAAAGCCCAAGCAAAACTTGGCATTATCCCTAATGAAGCAGCTATAGAAATAGCTAAAAAAGCGCATTATAAATTTATGGATATGGATTTTATTTTTGCTGAGTTTAAAAAGACTAAACACCCTTTAGTGCCTACTGTGCGTGGTTTGGAAAAAGCTTGTGAAAATGGTCTTGGTGAATATGTACATTTTGGTGTAACAACACAAGATATCATTGATACAGGTATAGTTTTACAATTTAAAGAAGCTATGGCTTTAATCAAGCAAGATTTAAAAGATATAGCTAAAAATTTAGCAAAAATCGCAAAAGAGCATAAAAACACTGCGATGATGGGAAGAACCTTAGCTTTGCAAGCTTTACCTATAACTTTTGGACACAAAGTTGCAATTTGGCTTAGTGAGCTTAATCGCCACTATGAAAGAATTATTGAGCTTGAAAAAAGATTATATGTGGGATTAATCGTAGGTGCAGTGGGAACTAAAGCAAGTTTAAGTGACAAAGCTAATGAAGTAGAAAAACTTACTTTAGAAAGCTTAGGTTTAGAAGTTCCTGATATCTCATGGCAGCCAGCAAGAGATCGTTTTATTGAGCTTGGTTATGTTTTAGGTAATATCAATGCAACCTTTAACAAAATCGCACATCAGCTTTTAATCTTAGCTCATAATGAAATTGATGAAATTGCTGAGCCTTTTGGAAAAGGTCAAGTAGGAAGTTCTACTATGCCTCATAAAAGAAATCCTGCAGTAAGTGAAAACGCAGTGACTGTAAGTAATGCCCTAAGAGCTAATATTGCAATTTTAAGCGATATAGAAAGACATGAGCATGAAAGAGATGGTCAAGTTTGGAAAATGGAATGGAAGCTTTTGCCAGAAGCGTTTTTAATGCTTTCAGTGGTATTAGCAAATATGAAATTTGTCTTTGATGATTTAGAAGTTAAAAAAGACAAAATGCTAAAAAATCTTGATACGCTTAATGGCTTTGTATTAGCAGAACGTGTGATGTTTGCTTTGAGTGATCATTATGGTAAGCAACATGCGCATGAAATTGTTTATGAAGATGCTATGAGAGGCATAGAAAATCATAAAACTTTCAAAGAAGTTTTACTCGAAGATGAGCGTGTGAGCAAGGTTTTAAGTGAAAAAGATATTGATGTTTTAATGGATGCTACAACTTATGTAGGTTATGCACCAAAATTAGTTGATGAGTTCTTAGAAAAAATCGCTAATGCGCCAATTCTAAAGTAGGAAAAAATGTATTTAAGTGAAAAACTAGCCGAATTTATCGTAAATTTAGACTATGAAGCTATTCCTAGTGAAGTAAAGCAAAGAGCAAAAGATCTTATGCTTGATGCACTAGGAACAGCTCTAGCTGCTAAAAATGAAGCTTGTGTTTTAAATGCAACTAAGGCTTTTGAAACTTTAAGCGTAAATCCTAGTAAAAAAATTTGGAGTGGGGATAAAAAGCTTGATGTAATTTATGCTGCGATGGTAAATGCTATTGCAGCACATGCCCTTGATTTTGATGATACTCATACTGAAGCTATTTTGCACGCTAGCGCTATTTTAACTCCACTTTGTTTAACTTATGGATTTAGCGTAAGTAAAGATGGGAAAAAAGTTTTAAAAGCCTTTATTGTTGGTTGGGAAATTGCTGCTAGAGTGGGTATAGCAAGCAAAGGAAGTTTCCATAAACGCGGCTTTCATACTACAGCTATAGCAGGAATTTTTGGTAGTGTAGCTGCAAGTTGTGTTTTACTTGATTTAAACAAAGAACAAATCATCAATGCACTAGGTTTAGCAGGAAGTTTTGCAAGTGGGGTAAATGAGTTTTTATCTAATGGTTCTAATTCTAAAGTTTTACACATAGCTAATGCTTTGAAAAATGGAATTTTAGTAGCAAATTTTGCAAAAGCTAATATGAGTGGTCCTTTGAGTATATTTGAAGGAAGGGATAATATCTTTAGAACTTTTGGCTTAGAAGATGAGTGTGATAAAAATGAACTTTGTAAGGGCTTGAATGAAATTTGGCAAGTAATGCAAGTTTCGTTAAAACCTTATCCAAGCTGTCATTTTGCACATGGGCTTATTGATTGTGCTATGAGTTTAAGAAATGATGGCTTAAAAGCACAAGATATCAAAAGTTTGCATTGTTTTGTAGATGAGGTGCCAATTTCATTTATCTGTGATCCAATAGAAGCAAAATACACTCCACAAAGTGCTTATGCTGCTAAATTTTCCATGCCTTTTTTAATGGCTTTGGCATTTTTTGATGGTAAGATCACTTTAAAATCTTATGAAAATTTAAATAGAGCTGAACTAATAGAATTTGCTAAAAAAATTAGCTATGAAAAGAAAAAATCTAGTGGTTTCCCTAAATACTTTCCAGGACATTTAGAAGCTGTTTTAAATGATGGAAGAGTAATTAAAAAAGATGTACTGATTAATAAAGGAAATTTTGATAATCCTTTAAGTTTTGATGAATTAAAAGATAAATTTCTTTCTAATGCTAGTATAGCACTTTCTTTAGAAAAGGCTGAGGAATTAGTCAAAAAGCTTCAAAATTTAGAAAATCTAAATGATTTTGATTTCTAGCAATCTCATTTTTTGAGATTGCTTATTATTTTAAAAAATAAATTAATTTAATTTTTTATATAATGTTTTATCTTAGTTTTTGTAAGGAAAAACATGACTTTAGATACATTAAAAGATAATGAAGAAGCTATTATAGTAGGCTTTGAAGCAGACAAACAACTCCAAGCAAGACTTTTTAGTTTTGGTTTTGCAAAAAACAAAAAAGTTAAAAAAATTCGCTCTTCTATAGCAAATTCTACTATCATGGTAGAACTTGATACAACTTGCGTGATTTTACGCTCAAGTGAAGCAAAAATAATACAAATTTCAAAAGAGTTTTAATGAAAGAAATCATTGTTGCTTTAGTAGGTCAGCCAAATGTTGGTAAAAGTTTATTAATTAATGCACTTTGCAAAGCTAATATGAAAGTTGGCAATTTTAGCGGTGTTACGGTTGAAAAAGCTGAGGCTAGATTAGTTTATAAAAATTATGAGTTTAAATTTATAGATTTACCAGGAACTTATGCATTAGATGGTTATAGCGAAGAAGAAAAAATTACAAAAGATTTTTTAAAAAAAGGTGAATTTGATCTTGTAGTAAATGTGCTTGATTCTACAAATTTAGAGCGTAATTTGATTTTGAGCGCATCTTTAATAGAAGCTAAAATCAAAATGATTATGGCTTTAAATATGCAAGATGAAGCTAAAAATGAGGGTTTTAGTATAGATTTTAAAATTTTATCCCAACTTCTAAATACACCTTGTCTTGGCGTGTGCGCTAAAACTAAAGAAAATTTAAATGCACTTTTGGATTTAATCATTTCAACCCATGAAGCTAAATTTGAAGCTAAAGAGCGTGTTTATAGCGATATCATAGAAGAAGAACTTGCAAAAATAAGTGAAGTTTTAAATCAAAATGAAATTACATATTTAGATTTTTCTACAAAAGATTTAGCACTTGCTTTACTTAAAAATGAAGCTAATATAGTCATTTCACACGCTTTGAGAAAAATACTTGATGAGGCTTTAGAAAAAATTTATATGGCATATAATAGCAAAGATATGGAAAGTATTTTTAAAGAAGAGCTAATTGCTTTTGCAAATGGTATATGTGCTAAGGTTTTAAGTAAGGGCGTTAAGTATAAAAATCATACCAAAGAAATAGATTCTATTTTAATTAATAAATTTTTAGGAATTCCTATATTTTTGTTTTTTATGTGGGCTTTATTTCAACTAACCTTTACTTTAGGGCAAATTCCTATGGATTATATAGAAATGTTTTTTGCTAATTTAGGTGATATGGTAAAAAATAATATTAGCAATGAATTTATCGCTTCAGCCTTAGCTGATGGTGTTTTAGGTGGGGTTGGTGCGGTTATAACTTTTTTACCAAATATTATGATTTTGTTTTTTGGTATAGCCTTGCTTGAAACAACTGGATATATGGCTAGGGTTGCATTTTTGCTAGATGGAATTTTATATAAATTTGGCTTACATGGTAAAAGTTTTATTCCTTTAATCACGGGTTTTGGTTGCTCAGTACCTGCATTTATGGCTACAAGAACTTTAAAAAATAAAAAAGATAGACTATTAACTCTTTTTATTATTAATTTTATGAGTTGTGGTGCAAGGCTTCCTGTGTATGTGCTTTTTGTTGGAGTGTTTTTTCCTGCTGATGTGGCGGGAAATTATCTTTTTGGGATTTATCTTCTAGGTGCGTTTTTGGGTTTGATTGCAGCTAAAATTTTAAGAATGAGTGCTTTTAGGGGACAAGATGAACCTTTTGTAATGGAAATGCCAAAATATAGAATGCCAAATTGGAATTTGGTATGGTTTATGGTGTTAAATAAAGCCAAAATGTATTTAAAAAAAGCAGGAACATTTATTTTGATAGCTTCTTTGCTTATTTGGTTTGCGAGTAATTTTCCTGCACAAGAAAATAATACTCAAAATGCTTTAACTCAAGAACTTCAGATAGAAAATAGTTATCTTGGACAATTTGGTAAAGCAATAGAACCTATTTTTGCACCACTTGGCTTTGATTGGAAACTTAGTGTATCTTTGGTAAGTGGTTTAGCTGCTAAAGAAGTGATGATTTCTACTATGGGTGTGCTTTATTCTTTAGGTGATGAAGTTGATGAGACAAGTTTAAATTTACAAGAAGCCATAAAAGAAAACATCCCTTTTAATACAGCAGTAGCTTTTATACTTTTTGTTATGATTTATAATCCTTGCTTTGCAGCAACCATAGTTTTTGCTAAAGAAGCAGGAAATAAAAAATATGCATGGTATCTTTTTATATTTACATCTTTATGTGCGTATTTGGTTGCTTTTGTAGGGATTAATATTGCTAAATTGATAATTTAATCATCTTTATGATGATTAAATTTCCATTTTTTGCTCTAAAGAATGTTGCCAAAAGGCTGTTTCAAGTCTTACAGTAGTATAAAAAATTTCGTTTAATTTTTTAAATTTTTCTTCGCTAATGCTATTTGCATAAGAATTAAAAAAATCTTTAAATTCTTTAATTTCATCTTGAAATTCTTTTCCCGCATAGGTTAAAATCCACTCTTTGTAAGGATGATTTTCTAAGTTTTGTTTATCAAGTCCTTTATAAATTTCTTCTCCTATATATGCATAGCCTATAGCACAAGCACTCAAAGCACATAGCATATCTAAATAATCTCCATTTTGTCCCACACTTAGTAAGTACCTTGTATAAGCAATATTGGTTAAACTTTCATCTTTATAGTCTAGTTTTTCTACATCAATACCTAGCTTTAAAATACTTCTATGAAGTTCCAATTCTCCTTCTAAAGTGTAGTTTTGATTTTTAATGGCAAATTGAATTTCTTTAGCATTATTTGCATTTAAAGCAAGCAGGGCATAGCATTTTGCGTAATTGTTTAAAAAGATATAATCTTGTTTAAGATAAAATAAAAATACATCTTTTTCTAAAGTGCCATTTTGAAGTTTTTTTACAAATTCATGATGGATGTATTGATCCCAAGTTTTTTTATTTTCTTTTATAAGTCTATCTAAAAGCATTAATTTCCTTTGTTAAAAATTAAGCTTTTATTTAAACACAGATAATTAAATTTTTCGTAATAATCTTTAATTTTTAACTTTTTAAACAAGAAATTTATTTTTTTATTGTAAAATGTGGTTTAATTTTTTAAACTAGGAGATAAAAATGGCAATTTTTGATGATGTAAAAAAAGTAGTTGTTGAGCAACTTAGTGTTGATGAAGATGCAGTTAAAATGGAATCTAAAATCATTGAAGATTTAGGTGCTGACTCTTTGGATGTTGTTGAATTAGTTATGGCTTTAGAAGAAAAATTTGATGTAGAAATTCCAGACAGTGATGCTGAAAAACTAGTAAAAATCGAAGATGTTGTTAATTATATAGAAAATCTTCAAAAATAATTTTAATTTTTAAAATAAGGAGTGCGGTTTGAAACGCGTTGTAGTAACAGGTATAGGAATGATCAATGCCCTTGGCTTAGACAAAGATAGCTCATTTAAAGCGATTTGTGATGGTAAAAGTGGCGTTGATAAAATCACTCTTTTTGATACCACTGATTTTCCAGTGCAAATTGCTGCTGAAGTAAAAAATTTTGATCCTTTAAGTGTTTGTGATGCTAAAGAGGTTAAAAAAATAGATCGTTTTATACAACTTGGTATTAAAGCAGCAAGAGAAGCTATGGAAGATGCTAAATTTGATGAAACTTTAAACAAAGAAGAATTTGGTGTAGTTTCAGCAGCTGGTATAGGTGGTTTACCAAATATAGAAAAAAATTCTGTTACTTGTGCACAACGTGGACCACGCAAAATAACTCCTTTTTTCATACCATCAGCTTTGGTTAATATGCTTGGTGGGATTATTTCAATCGAGCATGGATTGCAAGGACCAAATATCTCATGCGTAACTGCTTGTGCAGCAGGAACCCATGCTATAGGCGAAGCTTATAAAAGCATAGCTTTAGGCAATGCAGATAAAATGCTTGTAGTAGGCGCTGAAGCAGCTATTTGTGCTGTGGGTATAGGTGGCTTTGCTGCTATGAAAGCTCTTTCTACTAGAAATGATGATCCAGCTAAGGCTTCAAGACCATTTGACAAAGAAAGAGATGGTTTTGTAATGGGTGAGGGTGCTGGTGCTTTAGTGTTTGAAGAGTATGAGGCTGCTAAAAAGCGTGGAGCTAAAATTTATGCTGAGTTAGTAGGTTTTGGCGAAAGTGCGGACGCACATCATATCACTTCGCCTACTTTAGAAGGGCCATTGCGTGCTATGAAAAAAGCTTTAAAAATGGCAGGAAATCCAAAAGTAGATTATATTAATGCGCACGGAACTTCTACTCCGGTAAATGATAAAAATGAAACAGCAGCTATTAAAGAACTTTTTAAAGATCAAATTCCTTTAGTTAGTTCTACAAAAGGTCAAACAGGACATTGCTTAGGTGCTGCTGGTGCTATTGAAGCTGTTATTTCTTTAATGGCACTTGATCAAGGTATATTACCGCCAACTATCAATCAAATCGTAGCAGATGAAAACTGTGATCTTGACTATATACCAAATACTGCAAGAAAAAGCGAAGTTAATGTTGTAATGAGCAATTCTTTTGGTTTTGGTGGAACAAATGGTTGTGTGATTTTCAAAAAAGTAGATTAATATGGCTTCTTATTTAGATTTTGAAAAAAATATTCAGCAAATTGATGAGGATTTAGCAAATGCTAAAATCAAAGGCGATGATGAAGCAGTAAAAATTTTAGAAAAAAATCTTGAAAAAGAAACTCAAAAAGTTTATAAAAATTTAAGCGATTACCAACGCTTACAGCTTGCAAGACATCCTGATCGTCCTTATGCACTTGATTATATTCAAGCTATATTAAGTGATGCTTATGAAATTCATGGCGATCGTGCTTTTAGAGATGATCCTGCTATTGTGTGTTATGCGGGCTATATAGGTGGTAAAAAAGTTATTGTTATAGGTGAGCAAAAAGGTAGAGGTACTAAAGACAAGCTTCATAGAAATTTTGGTATGCCTCATCCTGAAGGTTATAGAAAAGCTCTAAGAGTGGCAAAAATGGCTGAAAAATTTGACATACCGGTGTTATTTTTGGTAGATACCCCGGGTGCTTACCCAGGAGTGGGTGCTGAAGAGCGTGGTCAAAGTGAAGCTATAGCTAGAAATTTATATGAGTTAAGCGCTCTTAAAACAATCACTATAGCAGTGGTTATAGGCGAAGGTGGAAGTGGTGGTGCTTTGGCTATAGGAGTAGCTGATAAACTTGCTATGATGAAAAATTCAGTTTTTTCTGTGATTTCACCTGAGGGTTGTGCTGCTATTTTATGGAATGATCCATCAAAAAGTGAAGCTGCTACTAAGGCGATGAAAGTAACTGCTGATGATTTAAAAACTCAAGGTTTGATTGATGATGTTATCGAAGAGCCAATGAGTGGAGCTCATAGAGATAAAGAAAATGCGATTAAAAATTTAAGTGATTATGTCTTAAAAGCTATAGAAGAATTAGAACAATACGATAAACGCGAATTAGCTGCATTAAGAATGCAAAAAATCTTTAAATTTGGAGCTTTTGCTGAATGATTTGCATTTTTATGCAAATTTCAACTTTTTTTAAAAAAACTATTGTATAATTACAACTTCAATTCAGTGGTTGGATAGCTCAGTCGGTAGAGCAGCAGACTGAAAATCTGCGTGTCGGCAGTTCGATTCTGCCTCTAACCACCATTTTATTCTTTATTATAAAATTCATCTAACTCTTGAAGTTCATTTTCGTTAAATCCTGCTTGTATTCTAGCTGTTTTATTATATACTTTTCCTAAAAGACTAAATTCTTTATATTTAGCACAAAGATCAATATAATTATCATTTTCGTTTTTTGCATAATTCCACCAAAAATCCCCTTTATTTACATGTTTAATCTCATCATTTAGTATAATAGTAAAAATTTCGTCAAATAAGCTTTTTATAGGATGATTAGTTGTGTTTAATTTTTCTAAAACAAAAGGATTAGCATCGAGTCCTTTTGCTTCAAGTCCTCTATGAACTATGCCCATTCTGTGAGCAAGATTATCTTTGGTTAAAAACAAGGCTTTTTCAAGATTATCATGAGCATGGAAATCTCCATATTTAAAACCAAGTTCATTTAAAGTTTTTTCTAAAAGTAAAAAATGCTTAATTTCCTCATCTGCTACTTCAAGCCAATCTTGATAAAATTTCAATGGCAAGTTTTTAAATCTATAACTAGCATCTAAAGCCAAATTTATAGCACTATATTCTATATGCGCAACTGAATGTAAGATTTTAGCTAAAGATAAAGTGCTATTTGCCTCTTTTGGACGTCTTATTTTCATAGGATGAAGGATTTTAACTTGTGAGTTTTCACAAATGATCGCTTTATGGGAATGATTAAAATAATACAAATTAGTTTTAAAATTTTCATAAAATTCATTAAATAATTCAATCTTTTTAAAAATATCTTTATGATATAAAATTTTTTCTAATTCCCCAAAGAAATTTCTTTTCATTTTTAAACCTTGTTAAATATTATATAAGATAAAAAAGTATAATATAAAAATTTTGAAAATTTAAAAAGGTTTGCTAAAAATATGTTTAATGTCATACATGCTCTTTTTTTTAGAGAGTTAAAGACAAGATTTGGTATTAATAAATATTTGGGCTATTTTTGGGTGATCGGTGAGCCTATGATGGTGGTTTTGGTAATCACTTCTATTATAGCAGCTATAAGAGAATTTCATCATCAAATCATGCCCGAGGGTGTTTCTATTTTTTTATTTTTAGCAGTAGGGATTATACCTTTTTTTATGTTTAGAAGTATTATTACTCAGCTTTTGAATGGTATAGGTGCAAATTTGGCGCTATATGCCTACAAACCAGTAAGACCTATACATGTTTTTATTGCAAGAGCACTGCTTGAGTTTTGCATTTATTTTACTATTTTTATTTGTGTGATGTTTTTAGCTGGATGGTTTTTGCATATGCAAGTTATACCTAAGCATTTTTTAGAAGTGATGTTTTCGATTTTTTTGCTTGTGGTGTTTGGCTTTGCTATGGGAATGTGTTTTGCTATAGTAGGACATTTTGCAGAACCTTTAAAAATGGCATTAGGTTATTTAAATGCTATTTTATATTGGACTTCTCTAGTAGTGCTTCCTGTGTGGATAGCCCCAAAACCTATTTTAGACATTTTATATTATAATCCACTTTTGCATATCATGGAGCTTTTAAAATATAATTTTTTTCAAAATTATCCGTTGCTTGATGATTATAATTACTACTATCCTATTGCATGTTTGAGTGTGATTTTGTTTTTGGGTTTATTTTTTTATTATTTTACTAGAGAAAAGTTGATAGCGGCACGATGATAAAATTAGTTAATTTAACCAAATCTTTTCCTTTGCGTAATGGTGGAAGGCATTATGTTTTTAAAAACTTAAGCTTTGAATTCCCTGAAAATTGCAGTATAGGCTTAATGGGACGCAATGGTGCTGGAAAATCAACCTTAATGAAACTTTTAAGCGGTTCCTTGCTTCCTGATAGAGGTAAGATTATAACCAATAAAAAACTCTCTTGGCCTCTAGGCTTAGCAGGTGCATTTCAACATAGACTTTCAGCAAGGGACAATGCGCGCTTTGTGGCTAGAGTATATGGTTATAAAGGAAAGGCTTTAGAAGAAAAGATTAAATTTGTGGAAGATTTTGCTGAGCTGGGTAAATTTTTTGATGAGCCTATGAATACTTACTCAGCAGGTATGAGTGCTAGGATATCTTTTGGTTTAAGCATGGCATTTGATTTTGATTATTATTTAATTGATGAAGCAGGTGCTGTGGGGGATCCTAAATTTAAAGAGAAGAGCTCTAAAGTCTATAAAGAAAAACTAAGCCAGTCAAAAGTTATCATGGTTTCGCATAATGTAGCTGAAATTAAACAATGGTGTGATAAAATTATATTCATGCAAGATGGACAAGCTACTATATATGATGATGTAGATGAGGGTATAGCGGTGTATCAAGGAAAAATAAATGCAAAATGATTTATTGAAAAAGTTTAAAAAATTAGAAATATTTAATTCTTTTAAAATAGTGTTGATTTTAACAGCATTTGTTGTATTTTATTATGTTTTTATAGCAGCAAGTCGCTATGTGAGTGAAAGTGTTTTAAGCGTGAAATCAACTACATCAGACAGCAGTGCGGCAGTGAGCGGATTAGCTGCATTGTTAACAAATAATTCTTTTTCTACAGAAGATATAACTTTTTTAAAATCTTACATCCATTCTTTAGATATGCTAAATATCTTAGAAGAAAAAATTCAAATTCGTGAGTTATATCAAAAACAAAAACTTGATTTTTTTTACAGTATTTCCCCATCAGCTGACCAAGAAGAGTTTTTAAAGTATTATCAAAACCGTGTTAAGATTATTCAAGAAAACTCAGCTAATGGGCTTTTGCGTGTAGAAGTTGAAGGTTTTGACCCACAAAGTGCACATTTAATAGCTTCAACTATAGTTAAAGAAAGTGAAAAATTTATCAATGAAATTTCACACAAAGCTGCAAGAGATCAAATGCAATTTGCTGAAGAAGAGCTTTTACAGTTTAAAAAAAGATATCAAAATGCTAAAGATGAGCTTTTAGCTTTTCAAAATAAATACGGAGTATTTGATCCACTTAAGCAAGCAGAAGGCACTCTAAAACTCATAGCCGAACTTGAATCAAAAATAGCAGCCAAAGAAGCTGAGCTTTTGATGATGCAAAGTTACATAAATGATAATGCACCGCAAATTGTCACTATAAAAAGTGAAATCACAGCTTTAAAAAAACAACTTCAAAAAGAAAAATCTAAGGTTTCATCGCCAAAATCCTCTCAAAAGCTTAACGATCTTGCAGCTAAATTTCAAGATCTAACCATAGAAGCAGGTTTTGCAGAAAGTGCTTATACAGCTGCATTAAAAGCATATGAGAGTGCTAGGATAGAGGCTTTAAGAAAGATAAAACAAGTGGTTATAGTACAAAGTCCAAGTTTGCCTCAAAGTGCTAAATATCCAGAAGCTTTGTATAATATATTCACAGCTTTTATGATTTTATCTTTGATTTATGGAATTGTTAAATTTATTAAAATGATTATAGAGGAGCATAGATACTAATGAAAAAGATATTTTTATTTTTACTTTTACCTTTGTTTTTATTTTCAGCGGTAGATGTTTCTCAAATTGCAAAAACACAAGCAGATAGTATAAGGCAAATTCAAGATAAAGAATTGTTACAAAATGATTTAAATAAAACAACAATTATAAATGCTAAAGTATTTGGTGCGCATTTGTTTAATGGTAATTTTACTAAATTTACCCAACATGTTTACAATCCTGATTATAAATTAGCAGTAGGCGATAGGATTAATGTAAAAATTTGGGGTGCAGTAGAATTTATACAAACTTTAACAGTAGATTCTCAAGGAAATATTTTTATACCAAAAGTAGGTGCGATTAATCTTTTGGGCGTAAAAAATAGTGCTTTGGTTCAAGTCATTACAAAAGCTATTAATAAAATTTATAAAAGCAATGTCTATGTATATGCGGATATGGATATTTATCAAAATGTATCGGTATTTGTTACGGGAAATGTAAATCAACCTGGTCTTTATCAAGGACTAAGTTCAGATTCTATTATACAGTATTTAGATAAAGCAAGCGGTATTAATCTAGAATATGGTAGTTTTAGAGATATTCAAATTTTAAGAGATAATAAAGTTATTAAAAAGGTAGATTTATATGACTTTTTACTTAAAGGTCAGCTTGATCTTTTTCCTTTTAGAATGGGTGATGTGATCTTAGTGGGTAGTGTACAAAAGTATGTTTTTGTAGAAGGAGATGTGCAAAAGCCTTTTAGATTTGAGTTAAGTAATGATATTTTAAATTTAGAAGATATAGCAAGGGTTGCAGGAGCTAAGCCTATAGTAACTAATGCAGTGGTAAAAAGCTATAGAGATGATCATAAATTACATGTGGATGCTTACAGCAAAAAGCAGTTTTTAGGTGTGAAATTATATAATGGTGATGAGATAGAATTTAGACCTGATTATACTGCACAAAATATTAGCATTAGCATAGAAGGTGAGCATAGTGGTTTGCACTCGGTGGTGATAAAAAAAGGCACAACCTTAGCTGAACTTGCTAAAATGATTACAGTTAATGACCAATCAAACATTAATGCCTTGCAAGTTTTTAGAAAAAGCGTAGCAGCTACTCAAAAACAACTTATTGAAGCTCAGCTTAAAGAGCTTGAAACGCTAGCTCTAACAAGCTCTTCGGTCAATGCTGAGCAAGCTAGCATTAGAGCTACTCAAGCTAAGACGATTTTAGAATTTATTGCGCGTGCAAAACAAGCTCAGCCAAAAGGACAAATCGTTATAGACAATGTTAAAGCGTATAATTCTATAGTATTAGAAGAAGGTGATGTGGTAAATGTACCTAGTAAAAATAATCTTGTTTTGGTTCAAGGTGAAGTTTCTATACCAGGTGCATTTGTGTATATGGATAAAGAAAAATTAAGATATTATATCAACCTAGCAGGTGGCTTTAGCGATAGGGCTGATATATCAAGAGTTTTAGTAATCAATGCTAATGGTAAGGCAACTAAATACAGCGGTAGAAGTTCAGCAGATATCAAAGCGGGAGATTCTATTTTAGTTTTACCAAAAGTAGATAGTCAAAATCTCCAAATTTTTAGCATGCTAACACAAATTTTATACCAAATAGCTATTGCAACTAATGTAGTGCTAAATATATAGGAATTTAGATGAGCCAAATAGAAGCGATTAAAATAGCCAAAGAAGTTTTTGAGATAGAATCAAAAACGATTTTAGATTTATGTGATAACTTAGATGAAGGTTTTAATAAAGTCATTGATCTGATTTTATCTATCAAAGGCAGATGTGTAGTAAGTGGCATGGGTAAGTCAGGCCATATAGGAGCTAAGATAGCTGCAACCTTGGCTAGTACAGGCACTCCAAGCTTTTTTATGCATCCGGGTGAAGCTTTGCATGGAGATCTTGGTATGCTCACAAGCGAGGATGTGCTTTTGGCTATTTCAAATTCAGGAGAAACTGAAGAGGTTTTAAAACTCATACCAGTGATTAAAAAAAGAAAAATTCCTTTAATTGTCATGGCGGGAAATCAATACTCTACTTTAGCTAAACAAGCAGATATTTTTATAAACATAGCAGTAAAAAAAGAAGCTTGCCCGCTTCAATTAGCTCCAACTTCTTCTACCACGGCTACTTTAGCTATGGGTGATGCTATAGCAGTAGCTTTAATGAGGGCAAGGAATTTTAGACCTGATGATTTTGCTTTGTTTCATCCAGGGGGAAGTTTGGGTAGAAAGCTTCTAACTAGAGTAGGTGATTTGATGGTGTCAAATAATCTACCTATAGTAAGCCCTGAGAGTGAATTTAATGAGTTAGTTGATGTGATGACTAGTGGTAAATTAGGACTTTGTATAGTACTTGAAAATGAAAAGCTAGTTGGGATCATCACAGATGGTGATTTAAGAAGAGCTTTAAGGGCAAATGATAAGCCAAGATTTGATTTTAAAGCTAAAGAAATCATGAGCGATAGTCCAAAAACCATAGAAGCAAGCGCTATGGCAAGTGAAGCAGAAGAGCTTATGCTAAAACATAAAATCAAAGAGATAGTTGTCACTCAAGATGAAAAAATAGTAGGCATTATCCAACTTTATGCGATAGGGAAAATTTAATATTTTTTTATGATATAATTATAAATAAATTTAAAATATAAGGTTGTGATTAGATGAAAAAAATTCTAGTTGTATTTGGAACTAGGCCAGAAGCTATAAAAATGGCTCCATTAGTTAAAATAATGGAAAGTAGAAATGATGTAGATTTTAAAATTTGTGTGACCGCACAGCATAGGCAAATGTTGGATCAAATTCTAGATGTTTTTGACATTAAGCCAGATTATGATTTAAACATCATGAGTGAAAATCAAGATTTATATGATATTACTTTTAAAATTCTTTGTGGTATGAAAAATATATTGAATGATTATAGACCAGATGTTGTTTTGGTGCATGGAGATACAACTACCGCAAGTGCTACAGCATTGGCAGCTTTTTATCAAAAAATAAAAGTAGCACATGTTGAAGCAGGGCTAAGGACTTATAATCTTTATAATCCTTGGCCAGAGGAGGCAAATAGACAAATTGTCGGTGTTTTATCAGATATTCATTTTACTCCAACAAGTAAGAGTGCTGAAAATCTTATAAAAGAAGGAAAGGATGAAAAGAATATTCTTGTGACTGGTAATACTGTTGTTGATGCATTATTTTATATGGTAGAAAAAATAAAAAATAATATAGTATTTAAGACAAAAATTTTATCTTTTATCGAAAATGATTATAAAATAAGTGATAATAGAAAATTTATTCTGGTTACAGGACATCGTAGAGAAAATTTTGGTGAAGGTTTTTTGCAAATTTGTGAAGCATTAAAAACTATAGCAATTAATAATCCAAATATTGACATAATCTATCCTGTTCATTTAAATCCTAATGTTCAAAAACCCGTAAAATCAATTCTTTCAGATATAGCTAATATTTATCTTATAAATCCTCTTAGGTATGAGGAGTTTGTATATCTTATGTCAAATTGTTATTTTATTATTACAGATTCTGGTGGTATACAGGAAGAAGCACCTAGCCTTGGAAAACCTGTATTAGTAATGCGTGAAACAACAGAAAGACCAGAAGCAGTAGAAGCTGAAACAGTGAAGTTAGTGGGTACTTGTAAAAGTAGTATTGTCAAAGCAGCTCAAGAGTTGATTGATGATGAAGATGAATATAATAAAATGAGTAAAGCAAGTAATCCTTATGGAGATGGTAAAGCATGTGAGAAAATTATAGAGGTATTAATAAAAAAAGGAGATTGTTGTGCTTAATCATTTTAATAAAGTGTGTGTAATGGGTCTTGGATATATAGGGCTTCCTACAGCGGCTGTTTTTGCTAGTAGAAAAGTTAAAGTTTTGGGTGTAGACATAAATCAGCAAGCAGTAGATACTATAAATCAAGGTAAAATTCATATTGTAGAACCTGAATTAGATATTTTGGTACATGCTGTTGTAAAAGATGGTTATCTTAAAGCAGCAACACTGCCAGATGAAGCAGATGCTTTTATCATTGCAGTACCAACTCCTTTTAAAGGGGAAGATCATGAGCCCAATTTGGATTACATTAAGGCAGCATCAAAATCAGTAGCAAAAGTTTTAAAAAAAGGGAATTTAGTGATTTTAGAGTCAACATCCCCAGTTGGAGCAACAGAACAAATGGCCAAATGGCTTGCAGATGAAAGACCTGATTTGACTTTTCCTCATCAGATCGGTGAAGAATCTGATATTAAAATAGCTCATTGCCCAGAAAGGGTTTTGCCTGGGCAGGTTATAAGAGAACTTGTTGAGAACGATAGAATTATTGGTGGTATGACGCAAAAATGCACAGAATATGCAACAAATTTGTATAAAATTTTTGTTCAAGGTGAATGCATTAAAACAAATGCTAGGACAGCGGAAATGGCAAAACTTACAGAAAATTCGTTTAGAGATGTAAATATAGCTTTTGCTAATGAATTATCTATTTTGTGTGATAAATTAGATATAAATGTATGGGAGCTTATAAAACTTGCTAACCGTCATCCTAGAGTAAATATCTTACAACCCGGTTGTGGAGTTGGTGGTCATTGTATCGCAGTAGACCCGTGGTTCATAGTGCATCAAAATCCAAATGAAGCTAAAATGATAAAAACAGCTAGAGAGGTCAACGATAATAAACCAAATTTTGTTATACAAAAAATTAAAGAAAGAGTAAAAGGTATATCACAACCTAAAATTGCTTGTTTAGGTTTAGCGTTTAAACCAGATATTGATGATTTAAGAGAATCTCCAGCTTTAGATATAGTTATTAAGCTTGCAAATGAACGCAATAATCAAATATTGGCTGTAGAGCCAAATATAAAACAACTTCCATTAAAACTACAAGATAAAGCAAATATAGAATTGGTTTCTTTGACACAAGCTTTAGATGAAGCAGATGTTGTTGTGATATTAGTTAAGCATAAGGAGTTTATTGGTATACAATCTGATAAACTTATAGATTTTGTTAATATTTAAGGTTTATCCATGAAAGAAATAGATTCTGATGTTGTTTTATTAAAATGTGATCAAGTAAATTACAAAATTTATCTTCCAGGTAAGGATGTAGATTATATACAGAAAAAAATTTACAACGAATTGATTCCTTATGAATATGAAATGTTGCAGGGTATATTAGAGAGAGCAAAAAAGGATACCATTATAGTTGATATAGGGTCTAATATAGGCAATCATTCTTTATATCTTGCAGCACATGGTTTTGATATATATGCTTTTGAGGCTAATCAAGAACTTTGTGATATCTTTAAGATGAGTATAGAATTAAATGGATTCAAAAAAATAAAACTGCATGAATTTGGATTATCAGATAAAAAAGAAACAGCAATTTTAGATAATCTAAATCCAGAAAATTTAGGAGGTCAATCTTTAAAAATTAAAGATTCTGGTAATATTGTTTTATATCCTCTTGATGATATAAAATTTGAAAAAGATATTTCTGTATTAAAAATAGATGTAGAGGGAATGGAAGTTAAAGTTTTAAATGGTGCAATCAATACTATAAAAAAACATAGACCATTTTTATATATAGAAGCTATTAGTAATGTTGAATTTAGAAAAATTAATGTTATACTAGAAAAATTAGATTATGTTTATTGGAATACTTTTAATGCAACCCCAACACACTTGTATTATCCAAAAGAGCAGCTAAAGGATAAAGATATATTATCCAATATATCTTATCATAAAACCTTAGAATCATATAGGATTACTCAGTCTTTAAATTACAGTAAAAGAATATCTTCAGAAATTTCTAAAATTGCTGAAATTGTTTCCAAAAATAGCACTGATCTATATGCAAAAATAAATGCTCTAGAATCTCAAAAAGAGAAATGGAATGAAATAGAATTGGAGCAAATTAAAGAAATTAGTCAACTCCAATCACAAAAAGATAAGCTTGAACAAGATTTGCAATTTCATAAAGAGAAACTAGATACAACATTGGTAAATTATGCAGGTATGATGGCAAGATTTAAAAAACAAGAAATCTTGCAGAAAAAACTTTTAGTAGATAATAAAATTTACCAAAGAAAAGCAAACGAAGCTTTGAGTAACTTTAAAGACATGAGTGCAAGGAGTGAAAAATATCGTCAAGAAATAATTTTTAAAGATAATGAAATAAAAAGACTAGAAAATACTTTATCTTATAGAATAGGTAATCGTATTGTAAATGCTAAAAACATAAAAAATGTTATCTTACTACCTTATCATTTATATATGGAGTATAAAAGTTTTAAATCAAGGCGAAAGAATAAAAATACATTAAAACAAACTAATAAAATAAGAAAAACAATAGCAAATAGCCCAAATGCTATAAAACAACAATTTATCAATAAATTTGATGATATAAAAAATATGAAAATTGCTTGCATAATGGATGAATTCACATACACTTCTTTTAAATATGAGTGTGATTTGTTACAGTTAAGTCCAGATAATTGGAGAAACGAAGTTATCGCTTTTAAACCTGATTTATTATTTATAGAATCAGCTTGGCAAGGAAAAGATTCTTTGTGGAAGTTAAAAATCTCAGGATTTTCCACAGAGCTCCAAGAACTTATAAAATATTGTAGAGAAAATGGTATCGCTACTGTATTTTGGAGCAAAGAAGATCCGGTTCATTTTAATACTTTTCTATCTATAGCTCGCTCTGTTGATTTTGTTTTTACAACTGATATTGATTGTATTCCAAAGTACAAATTTTATGTCGGACATGAAGATGTATATTGTTTACCTTTTGCAGCTCAAACAAAAATACATAATCCCATAGAAGAATTTGATCGTAAAGATGAATTTAATTTTGCAGGGTCGTATTATTTACGATATCCTCAAAGACAATTAGATTTTGAAAATCTTATAAGTGCAATAAAGTTATATAAAAATATTAGTATTTATGATAGAAATTTCAATAATTTTCATCCTCATTACTCTTTTCCAGATTGCTATAAAGATATGATTATAGGAAATTTACCTTTTAATGAGATTATAAAAGCATACAAAGGTTATAAATTTGGGATAACAATGAACACTGTCAAGCAATCTCAAACAATGTTTGCCAGAAGAGCTTTTGAGCTTATAGCATGCAATACTTTTGTTGTGAGTAATTTCTCTAGAGCTTTAAGAAATTTTTTTGGTGATTTAGTGATATCATCAGATGATACGAATGAGTTAAAAAATAAATTAAAGCTAGCATGTGAAGATGAGATGTATTATAAGAAAATAAAATTAAATGCTTTGAGAAAAGTGATGAAAGAGCATACATATACAGATAGATTAAATTTTATAGCTTCTGTTGTTTACAAAGAACAATTTGAATCCAAGCATAAATTTTATATATTAATACATGTAAATTCACAAGAGGAATATATAAAGGCATTGGATATTTTTTATTCTCAAAAAGAAAACCAAGGACTTCAATTATTAATTTATAATGATAAAAAATTGAAATTTCAACCCAATGATCAATGTATATATTTTTCAGAATTAGAAGAATTATTTAAATATATAAAAAATGATAAACAAGCTTATTTTGGAATGATGGATATTAAAGATTATTATAATGAAAATTATTTACTAGATTTAACTTTAACCTTGAAATATTCTAACTTTAATGCTTTTGGAAAATATAGTTTTTATAGTTTCAATGATGGAGAGGTATACTTAGAAAATAAGGATCGCGAATATAAAAAAGTAAAACAACTTTTTATTACTTCATCTTTTGTAAAAGTAGAATATATAAATAAAGGGTTATTGTCAGCTTTTCTTAATAAAGAATTTTCATATCAAATCGAAAATATGTTTGCTACCGATTGTTTTAATTATTGTAAAAATGGTATTTCACTTACCAAAAATCAACAAGAATATGTGTCTAGTATGGATAAAGTATATTCTGGAATAAGTATTAAAGATCTTAACATATCATCAAATTTTAAAGGTGTATTGAAGGAAGCTTATGAAACTCCTGATTTGATTAAAATGGATGCTAAATTTATATATGATAATATAGAAAAACCGATAAGTTCTAAAGTCAAATTTTCATTTGATGATAAAAGTAAATTTATAATTGAATCAAAATTATCCAGTGAAGCACATAAATATTTTTATTTTAAAAATTCTTTTACAAGAGAAACTTTTAATATGGTAAAAAATTCTCAATTTTTACTCCAAGGTATTTTCTCAAACGAAGATTTTAAAACAGTCTTTGAATTTCAAGATAAAAATTATCAAAAAATTTCTCATAGTATTAACAAAGCTGGAGATATTCAAACTTTAGCCATACCTAAAGAATGTAAATTTATCCGATTTGGTTTGCGCATTCAAGGTGTTGGTAAATTTCAAATAGACAATCTGGTTTTAGATTTTCTAACCCCCCAGCCTTTTGCACTTCTTTCTAGAAGTAAAAAATTGGTATTAACTAAACAGTATCCTTCTTATGATGATTTATATAAATACGGCTTTTTGCACTCAAGAATAAAGGCATATAAAGAAAAGGGTGTTTTGGTTGATGTATTTAGACTTAGCAATACACAAAGGTATGAATGTAGAGAATTTGAAGATATTGATGTAATGACAGCCTCTAATGATGTTTTAGAAGAAACTTTGGCAAGTGGACAATATGACCATATTTTGATTCATTTTTTAGATAAAAATATGTGGAATGTTCTAGAGAAATTTGTAGATAAAATCAAAATTACTGTTTGGATTCATGGTGCTGAAATTCAAATTTGGCAAAGAAGAGAATTTGAATTCGAAAGATATAGCGAAATGGAAATTCAAAGACAAAAAAAACTTTCTGATCAAAGAGTGAAATTTTGGACAAAAATTTTCAATGCAAATTATAAAAATATGCATTTTATTTTTGTAAGTGAGTATTTTAAAAATGAAAGTTTAAGTGATTTGAGAGTAGTGTTAAAGCCCAATCAATACACTATTATACATAATCCTATAGATACTTCAATGTTTGATTATTTGCCTAAATCTCCAAATGATAGAAAAAAAATTCTTTCTATCCGCCCTTTTACCTCGAGAAAATATGCAAATGATTTAAGTATCGAGGCTATTTTTGAGCTTAGCAAAAGAGATTTTTTTAAAGATTTGGAATTTTTTATAGCTGGTGATGGGGTCTTGTTTGATGAGTTAACTAGCAAATTAAATTCTTTTAAAAATATTATCATATATAGAGGTTTTTTAACCCAAAAAGAAATATCAAATTTACATAAACAATATGGTATATTTTTAAATCCTACAAGAATGGATGCTCAAGGTGTCTCTAGAGATGAGGCTATGTCGAGTGGTTTAGTTCCGATCACCAATAACATCGCAGCAGTTCCAGAATTTGTAGATAATGAATGTGGAATTTTAGTAGAGCCTGAAAATGCAAAAGCATTAGCTGATGTAATCGAGTTTTTATATAAAAACCCAGATGAATTTATGAAATTATCTACAAATGCTGCAAAAAGAGTTAGAAAACAATGTGATAAAGATATGATTGTATCTAAAGAATTGGATATAATATTATGAAAAAAATTTGTATTTTTGGATCTTGTGTTAGTAGGGATATATTTGAGTATGATAAGCAAAAAAACTTTGAATTAATTGGTTATTATGCTAGAAGTTCTTTTGCTTCTTTATCTTCTAATGCTATGATAGAGCAAGATGTTCTTGATAATATACAATCGTCTTTTCAAAGACGCATGGTATTGCAAGATATGAATAAATCTTTTATTGATAATATAAAAAGAAGTGATTTCGATTTTCTACTGATTGATTTTATCGACGATCGATTTCATTTCTATAAAATATCAAAAAATAATGTAGTTACAGTTTCAAATGAATATAAAAAAGCAAAAGGAAAGTTGTATAGTTCTAATATGATTTATTCCCAAAGTCAAGAACATATTGATTTGTGGAGGAAAGGTATTGAAAAAATATATGATGATTTATATATTATTCAAGATAAAATTATTTTAAATAAAGTATATTGGTCGGATGTTTTTTATAATGGAGATAAATTTTTAATTAATCAAGAAGAATTGATTAGTAATAATAATTTTTTAAAAGAACGATATGATGATTTTGTTAAATTCTTTCCTAAAATTAAATGCATAGAATATCCTAAAGATATGTTAGTTTTAGATCATGAACATAAATGGGGGGGGGCTCCTATGCATTATCATAGTGATGTTTATAAATATGCACTTAAAAAAATAGATTGGTTAAAAAGGGAAATTAATGACAAACTATAAGGGTGTTTTTAAACAGATTGATTTAAAAAAAATTGATCATTATGATATAAAAAAAGATAAAGAAAGTTTTATTATAAATTTAAACAACATTTTTCATATAGAATTTGTCGAATTTGAAATTCTCAATATGTTTGATATAAAGATATATTTTAGTGTAGATAAAGCAACTTGGATAGAATTTAAAAAAGAAGAATGTTTATTAATAAATGCCAATAAATATTCTTTAACATGTAGTGATAGGGAAAAATATCAATATATAAAAATTAATACTAAATTAAACAATATAAAAAATAAAAAAATTAATATATTTGTAAGAAAATTTCCTGGTTTAATGGTGGCGGCAAGAAGCGATGGTTTTGGTGCTAGATTAATGCCAATACTTAATGCAATGTATTTAGCTGAGTATACAGGCTTTAAATTTGGTTTTGTGTGGAAAAGAAATGATAGGGATACTATTTTATCTGATGGTAATCAACACCAAGAAGTTGCTAAAACCCATCTCTTAGGTGAAAGCGATATCTTCTCTAGTGATTTTATTAAGCAATATTCATATACAGATAAGCTGGGTGTATGCATTAGAACTAAAACAAGTGTTGCTATTGAAGATTGGATGAATGAATTAAGTTGTGTTTGGGGTGAATATGTTAATTATGATACAGCTAGAAGAATTTTTGGAACTAAACCAATAAGACATTATCCAAAGCTTTGGAAAAAAATAAAATTTTCAGATTATATTCAAAAGGCTATTGATAAGGCGAATAATATAGTAAAAATTAATTTTCCAAATAAATTTATTGCTATTCATATACGAAGTGGAGATATTGTTTATGATGAAAGAATAAAAAAGCTTGGTGTTGGTTTTGGTAAAGCAATGCCATTAGAAATTGCAATAGAGCTAATAGAAGAAAATTTAAATAAAAATGAAAAAATAGTTTTATTCGGTGATGATTTCACGAGTTTGAGAGAATTAAAAAATCAATATAATATCAATATAATCGAAGATTATATTGATGAACAATTTACAAATATTCAAAGAATGTTATTTGAAATAGTTTTTATGTCTAATGCAAAGGATATTTTTTCTGGACATAGTAGTTTTTCTAGAGTTGCAAGTTATATTGGTTTAGGTAGGGAACCATCGTTTTATTTCCATATTTTTAATACAAATCAACAACTCAAAATACTGCAAAAACATACTTTATCTTGTTTTAGTAATTTACAAAAAGCGCATTCGTTATACCATTCTGCTATGTTGCATATTACAACAAAAACAAATTTTTCTAGCGCTATTACTTTTTTAGAAAAAGCATCAAAAATAGACAGAAACAATTGTCTTTATATTTTATTGATGCTTTTTGTTTATTTGAAAATATTTGCTTTTGAAAAAGCAGAGAAAATTTTAAGTGAGAGTTTTTTTACTTATGAAGATTTTATAGAAAATTTACAATGTGGTATTTTATGTCTTGAAATAAAAAAAGAAATAGCAAAATTAAGAAAAATTGAGCATTTTACAAAATTATCTGATTTTGCTTCTAATATCAAAAAGTATTTTGAGCAAAATTTTGAACAAATAGAAAAAGAAATAGTTAATGATTTGATTGATGAATTAAAGCTGTTAAATCAAAATATAAATGATAAGAATAAAGAATATGCAATATTAAAACTAGAATTTCAAGAACAATCAGAAGAAAAGTGTTTATTAAAAAAGGATCTATTTAAAACGCAAGATTTATATAACTTTTTTGCTAGATACGGCTCAGCCAAAGCAAGAATTCAAAATCAACTCTCCTATAAACTAGGTCAAGCTATGATAGTAAATTCTAAATCTATACTAGGTTATATAAGAATGCCTTTTGTATTATCTTATATAAAAGATAAACACAAACAAGAACAAAAAAACTATCAAGAAAAAATAAAAAAAAATCCTTCTTTAAAGCTACCTCCATTAGAAGATTATCCTGATTATCAAGAAGCCTTAAAAGAAAAAGAATGTTTAACTTATAAACTTGGTCAAGCTCTTATACAAGCTAACAAAAATTGGTATGGGGGGGGGTATATCAAGTTGCTGTTTAGTATAAAAAAATTAATATCTCAATTTTCTAAATTTACATTAATAAACTATAAGGGTGTTTTTAAACAGATTGATTTAAAAAAAATTGATCATTATGATATAAAAAAAGATAAAGAAAGTTTTATTATAAATTTAAACAACATTTTTCATATAGAATTTGTCGAATTTGAAATTCTCAATATGTTTGATATAAAGATATATTTTAGTGTAGATAAAGCAACTTGGATAGAATTTAAAAAAGAAGAATGTTTATTAATAAATGCCAATAAATATTCTTTAACATGTAGTGATAGGGAAAAATATCAATATATAAAAATTAATACTAAATTAAACAATATAAAAAATAAAAAAATTAATATATTTGTAAGAAAATTTCCTGGTTTAATGGTGGCGGCAAGAAGCGATGGTTTTGGTGCTAGATTAATGCCAATACTTAATGCAATGTATTTAGCTGAGTATACAGGCTTTAAATTTGGTTTTGTGTGGAAAAGAAATGATAGGGATACTATTTTATCTGATGGTAATCAACACCAAGAAGTTGCTAAAACCCATCTCTTAGGTGAAAGCGATATCTTCTCTAGTGATTTTATTAAGCAATATTCATATACAGATAAGCTGGGTGTATGCATTAGAACTAAAACAAGTGTTGCTATTGAAGATTGGATGAATGAATTAAGTTGTGTTTGGGGTGAATATGTTAATTATGATACAGCTAGAAGAATTTTTGGAACTAAACCAATAAGACATTATCCAAAGCTTTGGAAAAAAATAAAATTTTCAGATTATATTCAAAAGGCTATTGATAAGGCGAATAATATAGTAAAAATTAATTTTCCAAATAAATTTATTGCTATTCATATACGAAGTGGAGATATTGTTTATGATGAAAGAATAAAAAAGCTTGGTGTTGGTTTTGGTAAAGCAATGCCATTAGAAATTGCAATAGAGCTAATAGAAGAAAATTTAAATAAAAATGAAAAAATAGTTTTATTCGGTGATGATTTCACGAGTTTGAGAGAATTAAAAAATCAATATAATATCAATATAATCGAAGATTATATTGATGAACAATTTACAAATATTCAAAGAATGTTATTTGAAATAGTTTTTATGTCTAATGCAAAGGATATTTTTTCTGGACATAGTAGTTTTTCTAGAGTTGCAAGTTATATTGGTTTAGGTAGGGAGCCATCGTTTTATTATAAATATTATAGTAGATATAAAATGTATAACATAGTAAAACAAAAAATACAATGTCATACGATGCATAGTTTACAGAAATCGTTTTCGTATTATTTTTTATTTCGTTTAGGTTATGCTTTGGAAAGAAAACAAACGGAGTTATTTCAATGGATTTTTAATGCCTGGAATTGTAATCAAAATAATGATTTATATAGGATCGGATTAGTTTTATTGGGTGTATTGTGCAATAAACATCAACAAGTGGAAAAAATTCTATCGCAGAAATTTATTAGTGATAATTTTTGGAATAACTATTATAAAAAAAGTTTTTTTAGAGAAATTTTTTTAGAGAAAATTAATGTGCAAAAAAATAATCAAAATACATTTCCAAATATTTGTAATGTAATAAAAAAAATGGTATAATTTAAATGTAGTTAAGTATAGAGGAAAGTATGAAAAACATTATTCTTTGCGGTGGTAGTGGCACAAGACTTTGGCCACTTAGTAGAACACTAATGCCAAAACAATTTTTAAAATTATTTGATGGTAAATCTTTATTTGAGCTGACTGTACAAAGAAATTCCAAATTTTGCTCTAATACTTTAATAGTATGCAACGAAGAGCAGTATTTTCTAGCTCTTGATCAAATTTCAAACACAAGTAAAACTAGGTTTATTTTAGAACCACTAGCAAAAAATACTGCAGCAGCTATCACTTTAGCATGTTTATCTTTGCCTAAAGAAGAAATAGTTTTAATTACACCAAGCGATCACTTAATCAAAAATGAAAAAGCATATCAAGAAGCAATAGCTAAAGCTTTAGAATTTGCAAATGATAACTATCTTGTAACCTTTGGTATAAAACCTGATAATCCACATACTGGATATGGCTATATTAAATCCAAAAACACTTATGATGTTGAAGCTTTTATAGAAAAACCAAATTTTAAAAAAGCTAAAGAATTTTTAGAAGATGGAAGTTATTTATGGAATTCTGGTATGTTTATGTTTAAAGTTGGTTTTTTCTTAGAGCAAATGCAAGCTTATTCAAAAGAAATATATGATTTTTGTTTAAAAGCGCATAAAAATGCTTTAATACAAAATGATTTTATCAAAATCAAATCAACAGACATGGAAAAAATTCCAGAACTAAGCATAGATTATGCCTTGATGGAAAAATCAAACAAAGTAAAAGTGATACCTAGTAACATTTCTTGGAGTGATGTAGGAAGCTTTGAAAGCTTAGCTAAAGAGTTTAATAATGGTAATAATTATTCTAATGTTAATACCAAATTTTTAGATTCTAATAATATCTTTTGCTATGCAAGCGATCAAAAGAAATTTATAGCCACAATTGATCTTGATGATATATTTATCATAGATACTCAAGATGCACTTTTAATTAGTAAAAAATCATCCTCTCAAAAAGTAAAGCAAATTTATGAAACTATTCAAGAAAATGAAAATCTAAGTAAAAATCATCTTTGCACGCATAGACCTTGGGGAAGTTTTACTATACTTGAAGATGAAAAAGGATATAAAATTAAACGTATAGAAGTTAAACCTGGTAAAAGACTTTCTTTACAAAAACATTTTCACAGAAACGAACATTGGATAGTTTTAAGTGGTACGGCAACTGTAGAAATAGATGGAATGGAAAATTTAGTAAGACCTAATGAGTCAATCTATATAAAAATGGGGCAAAAACATCGTTTAAGTAATTATGGCAAAATTCCTGTTGTGATTATAGAAGCTCAAGTGGGTGAATACACAGGTGAAGATGATATAGTAAGATTAGAAGATGATTATAAAAGGATATAAATGAAAAAAGTGGCATTAATAACTGGAGTTACTGGACAAGATGGGGCGTATTTGTCTGAATTTTTGCTCAATAAGGGCTATGAAGTACATGGTATAAAAAGAAGATCTTCTTTATTTAACACAGATAGAATAGATCATTTATTTGAAGGTCATCATGGCAAAAAAAATGATTTTTATTTACACTATGGTGATATGACTGATTCTATGAATTTAACTAGAATAATAGCTGAGATTAAACCTGATGAGATTTACAATCTTGCTGCTATGAGTCATGTGCATGTTAGCTTTGAAACACCAGAATATACAGCAAATGCTGATGGTATAGGTACACTTAGAATACTTGATGCGGTGAGATTTTTAAATCTAACTCAAAAAACTAAAATTTATCAAGCCTCTACTTCAGAGCTTTTTGGAAAAGTACAAGAAACTCCACAAAGTGAAAAAACTCCATTTTATCCAAGAAGTCCTTATGCGGTAGCAAAAATGTATGCATATTGGATTACGGTAAATTACAGAGAAGCTTATAATATGTTTGCATGTAATGGAATTTTATTTAATCATGAAAGTCCCGTTAGAGGAGAAACATTTGTAACTAGAAAAATCACCCGCGCGGCTGCAAAAATAGCTTTAAATTTAGATGATATACTTTATCTTGGTAATTTAGATGCTAAAAGAGATTGGGGTCATGCAAAAGATTATGTAAAAATGATGTGGATGATACTTCAGCATGAAAAGGCCGATGATTGGGTTATAGCTACTGGAAAAACTACTACAGTAAGAGACTTTGTGAAGCTTGCCTTTGAATACTGTGGGATAAAATTAAATTTTAAAGGAAGCGGAGTGGATGAAGAAGGTTTTATAGAAGATTTTGACCAACAAAGAGCTAAAGAGCTTTCTTTAAATTTTAACCATCTTCAAAAAGGTCAAGTGGTAGTAAAAGTAAATCCTAGATATTTTAGACCTACTGAAGTTGATTTGCTTTTGGGCGATCCTTCTAAAGCTGAAAAAGAACTAGGCTGGAATAGAGAATATGATCTTAAAAATTTAGTTGATGATATGATGGAAAGCGATTTAAAACTTATGAATAAAGATGTCTATCTTAAACAAGGTGGATATAAAATAATGAGGTATTACGAGTAATGGCTATAGAATTTAATATAGAAGAATCCAAAAAAATTAAAGGGGTTTATATTATAACTCCAAATATTTCAACTGATTTGAGAGGAAATATTTGGACTTCTTTTTTAAAAGATGAAATAGAAAAATTACTACCCAAAGGATTATATTTTAAACATGATAAATTTTCAAAATCATGTCAAAATGTATTAAGAGGTATACATGGAGATTATAAGTCTTGGAAATATGTAACTTGTGTTTATGGAGATATTTTTCAAGTGGTGGTAGATTGCAGAAAAAATTCTTCTACCTATCTTAAATGGGAAAGTTTTGATATCAATAAAGATAATCAAAGAATGATTTTAATCCCACCTAATATGGGTAATGCATATTATGCTAAAAGCAAAGAAGTGATATATCATTATAAATTAGCGTATGATGGAGAATACCTAGATGCTAAAGAACAATTTACTTTTGCTTGGAATGATGATAAAATCAACATAAATTGGCCTACAAATAATCCTATTTTATCAGATAGAGATATGTTAAGTGAAAATTAAGGGAGATAATGATGAAAGAGATAGTCAAAGACGGAATTATTTTAGCAAAACATATTCAAGCTTCAGAATGGGAGCAAGGACTCAAATTTTATTCCAATGATGATGAATTTATACAAGTTGGTACTTGGAATTATGATGCAAATAAAGAATTGCTAGCACATACTCATAATGAAGTGGAAAGAAAAGTATATTGGACTCAAGAAGTTTTATATATAAAACAAGGCTCTATAAGTGCGAAAATTTATGATATAAATGATAATTTTATAGAAGAATTAATTGCAAAAGACGGTGATGTTTTAATTCTACTTAGAGGTGGACATGGTTACACTATACTTGAAGATAATACTCAAGTTTTAGAAATAAAAAATGGCCCTTATGTGGGTGCGGATAATGATAGAAGAAGATTATGATGGCTTTTGATTTGGAAGAAATGTTTTATACAAGAGAAGAACTTGAAAATATGAATTTTAAAAGTTTAGGTGAAAATGTTTTGATTGATCGTTTAACCCAAATTTATAAACCAGAAAAAATCTCCCTGGGAAATAATGTGCGTATAGGAAGTTACTGTATATTATCAGGAGATATTAACATAGGTAATTATGTTCATATAGCCTCATATAGCTTTTTAAATGGTAATAGTGGAATTGATATTGGAGATTTTGTAGGGATTGCAAGTTATGCAAGAGTTATCACAGAGTCTTCAGATTTTTCTGGTGAGAGTATTGCAGTTCCTACTGTAGATATTTCTTACAGAAAAGATATAAAGAAAAAAATACATCTAAAAAAGCACAGCTTATTGGGAACAGGGTCTGTTATTTTACCGGGTGGAAATTTAGAAGAAGGAGTTGCTGTTGGTGCAATGAGTATGATTTGTAGACCAACAAAAGCTTTTGGTATTTATTTTGGTATACCAGCAAAAAGAATACAAGAGAGAAGTAGAAATATGGTAAAATTGGAACAAGATATTTTAAAAGGAGAAATAAATGCAAGAGAAAATTAAAAATATGATTGTTATGTCATTAAAAAATTTGGCTGATGAATTAGAAAATGACAATTTAAGAAATCCTAGCGTAGAAACAAAAATTTATGGTATAGGTGGAAATTTAGATTCTTTAGCCTTGGTAAATTTAGTTTCTGATTTGGAGGAAGCTTTAAGCGGAGAGTTTCAAAAAGAAATTGTATTAGCCAATGATAGAACAATGAGTGCTAGAAATTCTCCATTTAAAGATGTTGAAAGCTTGACTGATTATATAGTTAAAAAACTCCAAGAGCAAGAATAATGCAAAAAATCATCATTATCACAGGAACTAGAAAAGGCATAGGTAAAGAACTGAGTGAATATTATTTAGTAAAAAATCATATAGTTTGTGGTTGCTCAAGAGGTAAAGCAAGTATAGATCATAAAAACTACAGACATTTTGAATTAGATGTTTGCGATGAAAAAGATGTAGTTTCTATGGTAAGAAGCGTAAAGAAAGAATTTGGAAAAATTGATATTTTAATTAATAATGCTGGTGTAGCAGCTATGAATCATATATTAACAACTCCATTTAAAAGTTTAGATAATATTTTTAAAACTAATGTCTATGGTAGTTTTTTGTTTATAAGAGAAGTTTCAAAGATTATGAGTCAAACTTATAAAAAAGAACAAGTTGCTATGCCTTATAGGATTGTAAATTTTTCTACTGTTGCGGTTGCTTTAAGGTTAGAAGGGGAAGCTATATATGCTGCATCAAAAGCAGCTATTTGTAATTTAACTCAAGTTTGTGCTAAAGAATTAAGTTCATTTGGTGTTACTTGTAATGCCATAGGACCTACTCCAATTCCTACTGATTTAATTAAAAATGTCCCAAAAGATAAAATACAAGATTTACTTAATAAGCAAGCTATAAAAAGATTTGGTAATTTTCAAGATGTTGTTAATGTGGTTGATTTTTTTATTAATGAAAAAAGTGATTTTATAACAGGACAAGTAATATACTTAGGCGGAGTAAATGGATAAGTTTAAAAATGTCTTTTTAAATAAAATTTTTAGTGAAAATCAAGAGCAATATGCTTTAATCTATGAAGAACAAAAATATACTTACAATGATTTATGCAATAATGTGATTAATAAAATCAGCTTATTAGCAGATCTTAAAAATATAGACATTGTAGGTATTGTAGGTGATTATGATTTTGAAAGTATAAGTTTATTTTTAGCATGTATTGAGCTTAATAAAATAATTATTCCATTTATTAATGAAAGTGAGATTGATAACAAACTTACCGAAGTTAATTGCGATATTTTATTTAAAAATAATCAATATAAGCTACAGGAAAAACATTATAACAATCATGATTTAATTCAAAAACTTATAAATGATAATAAACCTGGTTTGATTTTATTTTCAAGTGGTAGCACAGGTAAACCTAAAGCTATGATACATGATCTTGATAAGATTTTAAATACTTATCTTAGTAAAAAACCAAAAAAACTTAATATTTTATTATTTTTAATGTTTGATCATATAGGTGGTTTAAATACTTTGTTTAACTGTCTTAGTATGAATGCTTGCGCAATTGCTATAAAGGAAAGAAAAAATATTGAAGCTCTAGCTCAAACCATAGAAAAATATCAAATTTCACTCTTGCCTGCTTCACCTTCTTTACTTAGTTTAATGTTGGTAACAAATGTAGTTGAAAAATATAATTTAAACTCTTTAAAGCTTATTAGTTATGGCACAGAAAGAATGTCAGAAACTTTACTTGCAAAATTAAAACAAAGTTTTCCAAAGGTTAAATTTCATCAAACCTTTGGCACAAGTGAAGTAGGTATTGCTCAAACAAAAAGTTTTGGAAACTATTTTAAATTAGAAAACATAGCATATAAAATTATCAATAATGAGCTATTTTTAAAAAGCAATATGCAAAGTTTGGGTTATTTAAATGCCGATAACTCTGTTTTTACAGATGATGGATACTTTGCTACTGGGGATTTAGTTGAAGTGATCAATGAAAATGGTGAAGAATATATTAAAATTATCGGAAGAAATAAAGAAGTTATTAATGTTGGTGGAGAAAAAGTATTACCCCAAGAAGTAGAAGGTGTATTAATGCAAATACCATTTATACAAGATTGTTTAGTCTATGGACAAAATAACCCTCTAACAGGCCAAAGTGTTTGTGTAAAGATTGTGTTAGAACAAAATGAAAATTTTAGCACATTAGAAGCTAAAAAAAAGATAAGAATGTTTTGTAAAGATAAACTAGCTAATTATAAAATACCAACTAAAGTGGAAATCGTTCAAAGATTGGAAATTAGTGAGAGGTTTAAGAAGATTAGAATATAAGAAGGATAAAAAATGAAATTTATAATGCAAATGAAGCCATGGTTTGGTAAGGAAGAAAAAGAAGCTATATGCTCTTATATGGATGAAGACGGTTTTATAACAGAATTTAAAAGAACTACTTTGCTAGAAGAAATGATAGCTAAATATACTAATGCAAGGCATTGTATAATTGTAAATAATGGAACTATAAGTTTAACTTTAGCAGCTCTTGCTTTAGATATAGACTATAATGATGAAGTGATAGTTCCCAACTATACTATGATAGCTACTCCAAATTCTGTCAAAATGATAGGTGCAAAACCTGTTTTTGTTGATGTAGAAAAAGAAACTTTATGTATGAATATAGAAAAAGCTAAATCAGCTATTACTTCAAAAACCAAGGCTATTATTTTAGTCAGCGCAAATGGTAGATATCCCAAATCAGGTATAGAAGCATTTGAAAAATTATGCAAAGAAAAAAACATATATCTTATAGAAGATGCTGCACAATCTCTAGGCTCTTTTTACCCTGATAAAAGACATATTGGAACCGCAGGATGTATAGGCAGTTTTTCTTTTTCAGCACCAAAGATTATTTCCACTGGTCAAGGTGGAGCGTTAATAACAAATGATGATACTTTGGCTACAAAACTTAGAAAACTAAAAGATTTTGGTAGAAGTGGTGGTGGAAATGATTTCCATGATAGTATAGGATATAATTTTAAATTTACCGAACTTCAAGCTTGCATAGGTATAGAGCAAATGAAAAAACTTGATTTTAGAGTAAAAAGAAAAAAAGAAATTTACATAATGTATAAAGAACTATTGCAAGATATAAAAGAAGTAAAATTATTTGAGCAAGATATTATAAACACTACTCCATGGTTTTATGATATTTTGGCTGAAAATAGAGATGAGCTTCAAAATTATTTAAAGGATAAAAATATAGGAACAAGATTAATGTATGGGCCAATCAATAAACAAATAGCTTATCAAATTCCTGGTGAACATGAAGTTTCAAATTTAATTGGAAAAAAAGGACTTTGGTTGCCTTCATTTACACAAATTAGTGATGAAGAAATAGGATATATTTGTAAAATGATTAGAAAATTTTACGACAAATCATGACAGCTTATGTGCATATAGGAATACTTAAAACGGGAACAACAAGTATTCAGAATTTTTTACATTACAATAATGAAGCTTTAGCAAAGCAAAATGTTATATATTCACAGAGTGTTGTCTTTGAAAATAAAACAGAAAATGAATATTAGCATTGGTTTTTTGTATCAGTTGTAGATAGTATACTAAAAAATAACAATGAATATTTAGTTATATTAAGTGATGAAATAAAAATTGCAAATTATTTAACTGGATATTTAGCGGTAAAATGGAAATGATTACAGGATGAAATTAAAAAACATTGATGTAGTTTTTAATTTCATCAGAGGGAATTTTATTGAGAATAAGTAATTATCAAAATGAATACATAGTGTAAATATTCAATAAAATTTTTATTGAGCTAGGTTTTAAGAAAGTTAAATATGTATATATTATACCTTAGATCTCAAGCTGATATGAAAACTAGTTGGAATTCTACAGTCCTGTATACGGGTGAAAAATAGATAGAAATTACTTTATAAATTTTGCACAAGATATGAAACATTAAAATCACTTGATTATCAAAAAATGACTTCTTGTTTTAATAAAACTCAATTAATAGTAAGACTCTTTGATAAAAACAAATTCTATCAGGGAGATTTACTAAAAGATTTTATACATAGAGCATAGGTTTAAAATGGGATGATAATTTTACAATACCTTTAAAACAGAATGAAAGTTAAGATTTAATAGGTTTTGAGTTGAGAATAAGATTAGATTAAATGATTTATAAATCTAGGGAAGAATTCGTGCTATCTAAAATTATTTGTGTTCTAGGGATCATTGTGTAAAATATGCACCTCCTAAAAGAAATTATTAATCTTATATAGATTATTTTGAAGAATCAAATGAATGGGTAAGAAAAGAATTTTTTTCCATATAAAGAAAAATTATTTCCCAAGAAAGATTTAGCTAATTATAAAGAAAATTATGAACTTAAAGAAATGAAATAAAATAGCTGAATTTATAGCTGATATGGTTAAACCTAAAAACCAAAGTATTGTAGATAAGCATCATATTATCCAAAACCTAAATAATACTCTTAATAAAACCATAAAAAAGACAATATTATAAATTTCAATATAAACCATATCAATCAATTGCAAAGTAATATACAAGAAAAATCAACTCAACTTAATCAAATCCAATCAAAACTATCTTTTCAAATTAAATATGATACAGCCAAATCTCGTATCCAAAACCAACTCTCCTGTAAAATAGGTCAAGTTATGATAGTAAGCTCAATCTTTCTTAGACTACTTAATAATTTCATACAAACAAGAACAAAAAAATTATCAAGAAAAAAATAAAAAGATTCTTCTTTAAAATTATCCCCCCCCCCGCTAGAATCTTATCTTGATTGTCAAGAAGCTTAAAACTTAAAAACCATCTTTCTTATAAACTAGGACAAACTCTTATACAAGCTAATAAAACTTGGTATAAGGGTTGGTATATCAAATTTGTATTTGAAGTCCGGAAATTAAGAAAATATAATATATAATTTATATTAAAAAATATTTTAGTGTGAGTAAGCATGTTAAAAATAGCCTTAATTACCGATGAATTAACCTATGCTTCTTTGGAAGCAGAGGATGGAGTAATTATAAAAAATATAACTCCATTGAATTATAAGTTTATATTTTATTTTTGGAAACCTGATTTTTTATTTGTTGAGTCAGCTTGGCATGGCTTTAAAAATAAATGGAAGTATAAAGTCGCTTCATACCCTGATTATCCAAGAAGAAATAATAGAAAATTACAAAAGCTTGTTAATTTTGCAAAAATGTTAGATATTCCTACGGTATTTTGGAATAAAGAAGATTATGTGCATTTTGATAGATTTATAGAAAGTGCGAAATTGTTTGATTTTATATTTACCGTTGATGAAAATTGTATATCAAAATATAAATCTTATGTAGGAGAAAAATCTTATGTGGATGTTTTGCCTTTTGCTGTTCAATCCAAATTTCATAATTTTACCGGATTTAATTTTATATCCACTAAGGCTAATTTTGTTGGAAGTTATTCAAAGCATATACACAAAAAAAGAAGATTTTATCAAGATATGATGTTTAAATTATCGTCCAAGATTAATCATCTTGATGTTTATGATAGAAATTCAAATAGAAAATCTATAAATTATAGATATCCAAATTTTAAAGGTATGCAAATTTATTCTTCGGTTGAGTATGAAAAAACTGCAGAAATATATAAAAAATATCTAATTTCTTTAAATGTTAATACTATAGAAAATTCCCCCACTATGTTTTCAAGAAGACTTATAGAGATTATAGCTTGTGGAGGTGTAGCTATTACTAATCATACACTAGCTGTTGAAAAATATTTCAAAGACTATTGCTATTCATTTCAAACCGAGGAAGAATTAAAAGATTTGCTGTATAGGTTTAAAAAAGATGGTTTGAATGAAGATGATAAGATAAGGTTAAAAAAAGGAGCAGAATTTATCGCAAAAAATCATACGTGGAAGCAAAGATTGGAACAAATTATAGATACTATAGGTATAAAAAAATGCTAAATGGTTATTGTTTTTATATAAACAATTTTATTCAAATATTTTACAAAAAAAACTTCATAGGATGGGGAAGAAAACGTACTGGCAGATGGGCTTCTTTTTTATATAAAAAATTTAATGGTTCTTTGATTTTGCTAGAAGATGGCTTTTTGCGCTCATTAAATTTAGGTGTAGAAAATAGTCCAAGTTTTTCTATCGTCAAAGACGATATAGGAATTTATTACGATGCGAATGCACCATCTAAACTTGAAAAGATTTTAAATACTTATGAGTTTAGCTCTGAAGAGCTAGAGCAAGCAAAAAAAGCTATAGAGCTTATAAAAACAGAAAAACTTAGCAAGTATAATAATAATCTTTGCGTGCCAAAAGAGCTTTTTAACACTAACGAAGAACGCGTATTGATCATCACTCAAGTAGCAAATGATGCTTCATTAAAATTTGGCTTAGCTGATAATTTCTCAACTCAAGATATTATAAATGAAGCTATCAAAGAAAATCCAAATGCTAAAATATATATTAAAATTCATCCTGATGTATTAAGCGGTAAAAAACAAAGTGATTTTGATGTACAAGATTTACCAAGCAAATGTGTAGTTATAAAAGAAAATTATAATCCCATAGAATTGCTAAGTCATTTTAAGAAAGTCTATACTAAAACTTCTGGCATGGGTTTTGAAGCTTTGATGTTAGGATGTGAATGCGTGTGCTATGGTATGCCATTTTATGCAGGCTGGGGTTTAACTCAAGACAAGCAAGCATGTAAAAGAAGGCTTAAAAAAAGAACCCTAGAAGAGGTTTTTTATGCTACTTATATTTTATATAGTGAGTATTTTAATCCTTATTTAAATCAAAAAAGTGATATTTTTGATACTATTCATACCCTAGCAAAGTATAAAAAGATAGAACAAGCTAATTCAAATACTTTGTATTTTTTAGGTTTTTCTAAATGGAAAAGAGAGTTTATAAAACCATTTTTTAAAGCAAAAAGCAATAAGATTATTTTTTTAAATTCACTTGATGAACTTTATAAAGTAAATTTAAATTCTGAAGATAAAATTTTCATTTGGGGTAAAAAATATGATAAAACTTTACTAGCTAAAGATTTTAGCAATGAAATTTTCTTAGTAGAAGATGGCTTTTTACGCTCAGTTTTTTTGGGTTCAGATCTTACACGCCCTTTTTCTTTAATAGTAGATAGCAAAGGTTTGTATGTTGATCCAAGCAAGCCAAGCGATTTAGAAGATATTTTGCAAAATCACATTTTTGATGAGAGTTTAAAACAAAGAGCCAAAAAATTAATTACTACCATCACGCAAAATAAATTTTCAAAGTATAATGGCTTAAAACATGAAAAATTAAATTTTAATACAAGTAAAAAAATCATCTTAATCCCTGCTCAAGTAGAAGATGATGCTTCTATGATCTTAGGTGGTGCAGGTTATGATACCTTAAAACTTTTACAAAGTGTAAGAAAGGCCAATGAAAACGCCTTCTTAGTTTTTAAACCTCACCCTGATGTTTTAAGCGGTAATCGTAAGGGTTTAAAAGATAAAAGCATTATTTTAAAATACTGTGATGAAATTATAGAAAATGTTAGTATAGATAGTGCTATCAATGCGAGTGATGAAGTACATACTATAACCTCTACAAGTGGTTTTGACGCTCTTTTGCGTGGTAAAAAAGTAGTGGTGTATGGCAAGCCTTTTTATGCAGGTTGGGGTTTGACAAGTGATTTACATGAAATTCCAAGACGCACAAGAATGCTTAGTTTAGAAGAGCTTGTTGCTGGCG
This sequence comes from Campylobacter sp. CNRCH_2014_0184h, assembly GCF_025772985.1. Lineage (NCBI taxonomy): Bacteria > Pseudomonadati > Campylobacterota > Epsilonproteobacteria > Campylobacterales > Campylobacteraceae > Campylobacter > Campylobacter sp. CNRCH_2014_0184h. Next base: position 144,557 of record NZ_JAKMTB010000003.1, read on the forward strand.
TTTTGATCCTTTATCCAAGATACATCCATCCAAAAAGTAAAAATTTATGTGAAGTTGAGCTTGCATTAGATATAATGTTAAAAATGCAAAAAGATTATTTTTCTAAATTTTATTTGCGTTGGTTTATGGATATAAGAATTTATATATTAAGAAAAATAAGAAGATTAATAGAATTTATTTTAATTAGATGAATTTAAGTAAAAAGTTAAAAAAATTTTCTGGTAAAAATGTTTTATTGCTCCAAGGACCTGTGGGAGGATTTTTTCGTAAAATTGCTACAAAAATTCCAAAAGCTAAGGTTTATAAAGTAAATTTTAATGGTGGAGATTTTTTCTTTTATCCTTTTAAGAGTATTAATTATACTAAAAGTTTAGCCAAGCTTGAAGACTTTTATAAAAAGCTTTTTGAAGAAAAACAAATTCAAGTTATCTTAATGTATAATGATTGTAGAAAAGTACATGAAATAGCCATTAATGTAGCTAAACAAATGGGTATTGAAGTATGGATTTTTGAAGAAGGTTACATAAGACCAAATTTTATTACTTTTGAAAAAGATGGAGTGAATGCAAACTCAACTCTACCAAGAGAAAAAGAATTTTATCTAAGTCAGAAAAAATTTGATAAAGATTTTAAATTTAAAACTTTCTCAAGCACTTTTAGAAATATGGCCTTTTCTTCATTTTTATACTGGCTTTTTGCTTTTTTATTTTCTTGGTATTTTAATAATTCTTTACATCATAGAAGTTTAAAATTATTTGACTTTTTACCTTGGCTTTGTTCAGTATATAGAAAAAACAAATACAAAATCACAGAAAAGAGTTTAAATGAAAAAATTCTTTCCCTAAAACAAAAGTATTTTTTAGCTATTTTACAAGTGCATAATGATACTCAACTATCTCATCATTATAAAAAAACTACAGAAAAATTTATAGAAGAGGTAATCATCTCTTTTGCTAATCATGCTAAAGCAAAGTCTTATCTAGTTTTTAAGCACCATCCTATGGATCGTGGCTATAGGGACTATGCTAAACTTATAGAAGATTTGAGCTTAAAATACAATGTCGAGGGTAGAATTTTATATGTACATGACTTACACTTACCTACGCTCTTAATCAATACAAGAGGTACTATAGTCATAAATAGCACAGTAGGACTTTCTGCTTTATATCACAATAGTCCTTTAAAGGTTATGGGAAAAGCTTTTTATGATATAGAAGGTTTGACTTATCAAAAAAGCTTGCATGCTTTTTGGAAAGAATGCAGAGCATATAAACCTGATGCAGTTTTACATGCTAAATTTAGAAATTATGTGATATATAAAACCCAAGTCAATGGGAATTTTTTCAAAAATACTAGTTTAGATTAAATTTTCTTTTTATAGTTTTTTGCAATTTTTTTCAGTTTAAAAGGCAAGCTTAAATAGCCTATTTTAAAAGGAGTTCTTGAAGCTTGTAAAAGTGCATTACCTAAAAGATAAGGCAAGTGTGTTTTGGCTATTTGAGCGTGTTTATAGTCTGCATAAGCTTTTAGTGGTGGTAAGTTTTTTTGATCTTTTTGATTTTTAAAATGCTCTTTTTTGATTTTTTTTAGTTCAAAAGGTATTTTAAAATACCCTAGACAACTTTTGCTATTTTTCATGATAGCTTCCCCAAGTTTATAGCTTAGTCTTTCTTTTATCCTTAAGCTAGCTCCATAAAGTTTATTGTTTTGATGGATAAATATCTCATATTCGTTTTTTAAGCCTTTGTGATTTAAAAAACGCAAAAGATTATGATTTTGACTTTGTAAAAATGTTTGCATATCAAGTTTTTTTAGTTCATGGTATTCTAGCACTAATTCTTTATAAAATGCTATAGGTGGTATCAAAAGCTCATAAGCATTTGTAAGTTGAATTTTACATTCAATTTTTTTATTATTATCATTTTCTAAAAGTAAAATTCCTATTAAGTCCACATAATCAAGTCTTGGTGTTTTTTCATTTGCTATGCTTAAGCCCGAACTTTCCTCGCTTTGCTTGATAATTTGTGTATTAACATACAAAAAGGTTTGCTCATCACAAATTGCTTTTTCATTTTGTATATCTTGAAAAGTATTGATAAGTCCAAAATTTTTTACTAATTTAAAAGATGAGTTTTCAATGCTTATAGATGATATAGCATGAGTTGATGAGTTAGTGTGATTCCAAGTGTGTATACCTAAGATTTGATAGTTTTTTAACTCTTTTGGAAAAATGATTTTTTCATTAGCTTTAATCTTTGTAGTTTTTTCACAAAAAAATGAGTTTTTATGCTCTATTTTAGTTGAACTTGAGGGCGCAAAGATGTGAAATTTTCTTTTTGAGCAAATGATCTTTTCTTTGGATTTTTTAAAGTTATGTAAATTTTTAATGATGTTTTTACCAAGCTCTTGCATAGCTAGTGGCATAGGGTGGAATTTATAGTTTTGATCAAAATCATAAAGATTATTTTTTTGATAGTAAAAGTCTACATCGATTAGATTAAAACCATAATAAGCACAATTTTTCCTATGAGCTTCATTGATAGCTTTTGATTTGTCATTGTAAGCTGGTATGGGGAGTATAAGCACTATGATAATTTTGTTTGCTTTGTAAAGTTCTTCGTAAAAATAATCAATATTTCTAAGTATAATATTTAAACTCATAGGGCTTAAATAATCATTGATATTTGATTCACTGACGAGAAAATCACTTTTGTTTATAGTTTTTTCATGGCGTATTAATTCATAAAGATTTTGTAAAGAAGTGCTAAGTCCCAAAGCGTAATTATGTAGTGTAATGTCTTTATTTTCAAGACCTATTCTAAGACCATTTTTAACTACACTATTGCTGCCACCTAGTAAGATTATATTCATAAGTTCTTTCTTGATTTTATAATTTTTTATTTATTTTATAAAATATTTTTTAATGAATAATTTCAGAGTAAAAACACCTCATTTTGCCTTTAAATAAGCATTTGACAAAGATAACAACTTTAGCTATATTTTTAAATTCATTTTGAGTTTATTTGGGATTTTAATGGATAAATTGTGTCAAAAAAGAGATGTTTTTTATATAGCTGGTTATGATCCTAGAGGATATAGGCATTATTATGCTATGTTTAAAAAAAATTTAGCTGAGCAAAATACACTTTTAAATTATGATTATACTTTATCAAAAGCTCAAGTTAATGCTTATCCTTCTTGGCAAATTCAAACCCCATATACAAACACCACTTATACTTTTTTAGGTTGGAATGATATAGTCAAAAAAAACTGGTCAGAGGGTATAAAAGATGCTTTGAGTGATTGTTATAGTTTTTTTAGAATTTATACCATCACAGGGCTTTTTTTAAAATTCGGTAAAGAATCCCCGCACCAACTTATCACAGGTTATTATCCATTTTTTTATGTACTTTTGAGTTTGATTTTTACTTTATTTTGTGCTTTTGGAAGTTTGTTATATTTGCAAAATTTTCATATTGTTTTGGGAATTTTAGCTTTTATTTTATCATTAGTATTTTTACCAAAAATGCTTTATAAATTAGGCAAGAAATTAGCTGTTTTTTGGATAGCTAGAATTTGTTCTTTTTGTGCAAACTGGGAGAAAAATTCTCAAGGTGAGCTTGAGTTAAGAATAGATGATTTTGCTAGAGTTATTTTTGAAAAATTAAAAGAAAATGTAAATGATAAAAACTATGAGATCATCTTAAGCGCACATAGCGTAGGAACGGTGCTTTGCATAAATGTTTTAGCAAAAGTACTTAGAAAATGCGAAAAAGAAAATGTTTCTTTTAAAAATTTAAAGGTTTTAACTTTAGGTGAATGTATACCTTTAGTAAGCTATCAAAAAAGATCTTTTAGGTTTAGAAAAGATTTAGAGTATTTAGGAAGTAAAAATTTAATATGGTATGATTTTACTTCTATTATTGATGGAGCTTGTTTTGCACAAGTTGATTTCATACGTACAAGCGGGGTAAAAGCACAATTTAGCCCAAAATACCTTTCGGCTAAATTTCATACCTTATATAAAAGCAAAGATTATAAAAAAATCAAAAAAGACAAATATAAAGCACATTTTTTATATTTATTTGCTACACAAATTCAAGGGGTATATGACTTTTTTGAATTTATCATAGGTAAAAATAAATTAGAAGAAAAAATCAAATAGGAGAAAAACATGGGTCAGTGTCCCTTTCATCCAAAGCCTTATAAAAATAAAGCTTCTACATTAACCACTTTTTTACTAAAAAGAAGATCATGGCTTGATGGGCTTTATGAGCGAAGCTATAAGATGATGATGGGCAGAGTAAAAATGCCTGGATTTGATCTATATGTGGTAAATGATCCAAAAGAAGTTAGACGCATTATGATAGATGAGGTTAGAGAATACCCAAAAAGCCAACTTTTACATGAGCTTTTAGAGCCACTTTTGGGCATAAGCATTTTTACAACTAACGACAGAGTATGGGAAAAGCAAAGAGAGCTTTTAAGACCTTCTTTTGAAATGACAAGGATTTCTAAGGTTTTTAATTTAATGAGTGAAGCAGCTTCTGATATGATGGCAAGATTTGCAAAGTATGAAGATAAAGCGATTATAGAAGTAGATGAAGCTATGACTTTTGTAACTGCAGATGTGATTTTTAGAACTATCATGTCATCAAAACTTGATGAGCAAAAAGGCAAACTTGTTTTAGATGCTTTTGTAACTGTGCAAGAAGAAACAGTTAAAACAGCTATGCGAAGAATGTTTCGCTTCCCAACTTGGCTTTCAAATCTTTTGGGCGAGAGAAAAAGACTTAAAGCAGGCACTACTATACGCAAGGTTTTATCAGATATTATAAAACCAAGATATGACAATGCTCTAAATGATCAAGGAAAATATGAAGATATTTTATCATCATTGCTTATGGTAGTCGATGCAGATACTAATGAGAGATTTTCTTTTAATGAAATTTTAGACCAAGTTGCCATGCTTTTTTTAGCAGGTCATGAAACCACTGCAAGCTCACTAACTTGGACGCTATATATTTTAAGTATTTCTCCAAAAGAACAACAAAAAGCCTATGAAGAAATCATACAAGTTGTAGGTGATGAAGAGTTTAAAATAGAACATATTAGAGCGATGAAATATCTTACAAATGTGTTTAAAGAAAGTTTAAGACTTTATCCACCAGTTGGCTTTTTTGCTAGAGAAGCAAGAAATGATAACAAAATGAGAGATAAACTTATCAAAAAAGGTTCAGGTGTAGTGGTAGCTCCATGGCTTATCCATAGACATGATAGTTTTTGGGAAAATCCGCATGAGTTTGATCCAAGTCGCCATGAAGATAAAAGCAAGATTAAAAAAGACACTTATATGCCTTTTGGTATGGGAGAGCGTGTGTGTATAGGGCAGGGCTTTGCTATGCAAGAGGCTGTTTTGATTTTAGCTAATATTTTAAGGACTTATAAGTTAGAATTAGAAGAAAATTTTGTACCTGATATAGTAGGAAGACTGACTATAAGATCAGCAAATGGTATGAATATAAGATTTATAAAAAGGCAAAAATGAAAGAAAAATTAGCAGGAACCATACTACTTTGTGCTATCGTTCCTTTAGCGGTGATTAGTTATCTTTTTATTGTTATAGTGGGTACTTTTGGCAATCCTGCTAGGGTTAGACAAGGTGTGAGAGCGCTTGATCATTTTGTCAATGCTACTTTATTTAATGGTTATGCTTGGGAGTCTTTATCATCTCATGCTTGGAGAGAACGCGATAAAAGATGGGCTAAAATAGTTATTAAAATTACAGATTTTTTTGACAAAAATCACTGCCAAAAGGCAAATAAAAGAGAACAACCTATAGTAGATTTAGTTTTAGAAAGAAAACTTACCGAACAAACTGTCGGTAAGCAGCTTTAATTTTCTCCAAATAAAGCTTTAAGATTTTTAAATGCTTCTTCTTGGTTATTAGTTTTATCTTCATTGTTTACTTCATTAAGCTCTATCTCATATCCAAGAAGCATGCTAGCTAAGCGTATATTAATACCACTTTTTCCTATGGCTTTGCTTTTTTGCTCACTATTTAGTGTTACAATAGCTTTTTTATCTTCAATAATAACTGAGTTTATAATGGCTGGAGCTAAGCTTCTAGTGATTAAAATTGCCATTTCATTAGAATACTCAATGCAGTCAATGTTTTCATTTTTTAATTCTTTGCTTACAGCATTGATTCTAACTCCTTTTATACCCACAGTTGCTCCTACTGCATCAACACTTGGGCTATTAGCTTGTAAGATGATTTTTGCTCTCTCGCCTGGAATTCTTGCACTTGCATAAATATTTATAAAACCATCTTTGATTTCAGGAACTTCAGCTTTTAATAAAGCTTCTAAAAATTTAGGACTAGTTCTGCTAAGCTCCATTCTCATACCTGATTTATCAATATATACATGTCTAATAACAGCTTTAATCACATCGCCAACTTTAAATTTTTCACCTTTGATACGATTTTTTCTAGGTAAATATGCACGAAACTCATCAATTTCTACATAAGTATTTTCTTCACTATCTACTCTTACTACGCTACCAAAAACCATATGTCCTACCATTTTTTGGTATTTTTCATAGATTTTTTCTTCTAAGAGTTTTTGTATATTGTATTCTAATTCTTTATGTAAGATATTTACAGCAGTGCGGCCTAAATTTTCTAAAGAGCATTCATAAGTTAGCTCATCGCCAATTTCTACATCTTTAGCTTCTGCTCTTGCTTTACTTAAAGCGATAAAATGCTCATTTTCATTTTCTAATCTTTCATCATTATCAGCTACTACGATGATTTTTTGATAAAGTTGTAAATTTTTACCTGAATCAACAAAAAATTCATATTTATCACCATAAATTTTCTTAGCAGTATTAATAAGTGCTTTTTTAACTCTTTCTCTTACATCTTCTATTTGTAAATTTTTCTCATTAGCAATGGATTCAATTATATCTGTGATTTTTTCCATAATGACAATACAACCTTAATTTTGGATTTTAAAAGTTCGAAGAATAAAATTATATCTTTAATAAGTTTAATTAAAAGTAAAATTTGCTATAATTTCAGATTAAAAAAACTTGAGGATGATGATATGGATTTAAAAATAGCAAGAACCTCTGTTGATGAAAAGCCAAAAAGTATAAGTTTAGAAAGTATTGAAAAGGCTGTAGATAAAGAAGGTCAAAAATTTTTCTATTTTGATAAAGACAATGCACATAAGCAATTAATCGCTTTAGTAGAGCATTTTGAAAAAAAAGGAAAATGTGTTTATCATAGAACAATCAAATATGGTTTAGATGATACAGATTTTATGTATGAGGTACACATTCTTTGAGTAAAAAACTTTTTATACAAACTTTAGGTTGTGCTATGAATGTGCGTGATTCAGAGCATATGATAGCTGAACTTAAAGAAAAAGAAAATTATGAATTAACTCAAGATGCAAAAGAAGCAGATTTGATTTTAATCAATACTTGTTCAGTGCGTGAAAAGCCTGTACATAAGCTTTTTTCAGAAGTTGGAAGTTTTGAAAAAATCAAAAAAAATGGAGCTAAAATAGGAGTTTGTGGTTGCACTGCTTCACATTTAGGAGATGAGATTTTTAAGCGTGCTCCTAATGTGGATTTTGTTTTGGGTGCTAGAAATGTTTCTAAAATCACAAAGGCTGTAAATACTCCAAAATTTTTAGGTAATGATATAGATTTTGATGAGAGTAACTATGCTTTTGCAGATTTTAGAAATAGCCTTTATAAAACCTATATTAATATCTCCATAGGTTGTGATAAACATTGTACTTATTGTATAGTGCCTCATACAAGAGGAGATGAGATTTCCATACCTTTTGAGATTATTAAAAATGAAGCATTAAAAGCTGTTTCCAAAGGTGCTAAAGAGATTTTTTTGCTAGGACAAAATGTTAATAATTATGGCAAAAGATTTTCTAATGCACATGAAAAGATTAATTTTTCAGATCTTTTAGAAAGACTAAGTGAAATTGAAGGTTTAGAGCGTATCCGTTTTACAAGTCCACATCCATTGCATATGGATGATAGATTTTTAGAGGTTTTTTCTAAAAATCCTAAAGTTTGTAAGTCTATGCATATGCCTTTACAAAGTGGTTCGAGTGAAATTTTAAAGGCTATGAAACGCGGTTATACTAAAGAGTGGTATTTAGATAGAGCATTGAAACTTCGTTCTATGTGTAAAGATGTGAGCATTTCTACTGATGTGATTGTAGCTTTTCCAGGTGAGAGTGATAAAGATTTTGAAGATACTATGGATGTACTTGAAAAAGTGCGTTTTGAGCAAATGTTTTCTTTTAAATACTCTAAAAGACCACTAACTAAAGCTGCAACTATGCCAAATCAAATTCCTGATGATATAGCTTCAAAACGCTTGAGTATTTTACAAGCAAGACATACAGAAATTTTAGATGAAATTGTTGCAAAACAAAAAGATAAAGAATTTGAAGTTTTATTTGAAGAATTAAGAAGTGAAGGTTTTGTAGCAGGTAGAAGTGATAATAACTTTTTGATTCAAGTTAAAGGCAGTGAAGAGTTATTAGGACAAATGAAAAAAGTAAAAATCACCAATCCTAGGCGTATGGTGTTAAATGGCGAAATCCTTTAAGATTAATCTTTTAGCTTTTGGAATTTTTTTATTACAATGGCTGATTTTTTTAACTTGTAGAAAGGTTTATTTAGGGCAAAATCTTCCAAAAAGATCATGTGTGATACTTTTTTGGCATGGGCGTCTTGCTCTAATGCCTTTTGCCTATCGTAAAATGGGTATTAAAGGAAAAAAGGCTTATGTGATGATTTCACACCATAAAGATGGAGAAATCATTGCTAGAAATATTGCCTTTTTTGGTTTGGATACTTTAAGAGGTAGTACAAGTAAAGGTGCTTTGGCTTTATTAAAACAATCTTTTAAAATTTTAGATCAAGGCGATGATGTGATTATCACTCCAGATGGGCCAAGAGGACCTTATCATAGTGTTTCAGATGGTTCTGTGATGATAGCTTTGAAAAAAAATGCTCCACTTTTTTTGCTAAATTATGAAGCAAGTTCTTTTTGGGAATTTAAAAGCTGGGATAAAATGATCTTACCTAAACCTTTTTCTAAGATTACCTATAGACTAAGTGAAGAAATCAAAATACAAAATTTAAATTTAGAAGAAGCTAAAGTATTGATAAAAGAAAAATTTGATATGATAAGTCAAATAGACAAAGGATAAACACTATGTTATCTTTTTTTAGAAAGTATATTTTACAACTTTTAGTTTGTATTTGCTATGATGAAAAACAATACATTATAAGATGTCATACTTGGAAAAAATCTCAAGCTGTGGATACTTTTGAAAAAAGCTTTGAAGACAAAGAAAAAGCTATAGAATATGTAAAAAATTTAACTAAAGATTTTCAAATTTATTATATATGTACTTTTTTTACTCCTATTGCCCAAGGCGTTGTGCCAAGCTCAAATTTTAAAGATCTTTCCAATTTTGGTGTCGATGCAAGTAGTGTTAAGTGCATTTCTTTTAACAATGGCTTATTGTATGCATCTAATCATTCTTTAAGCTCATATGAGCAAGATTATGAGGCTTTTGGCGGTTTAGATCTACTTTATTCGCCTTTTTCTTTGCTTTATCATTGTATGACAAATAGAGGTTTTGAAGAAAAAATAGGCCTTTATGTGTATAGATACCATGATTTTGTTGCGATGTTAATTTGTAAAAATGAAGCTATATTGTTTGGAAGTTATTTTAATATAGCTAATCAAAATTATGATGAAGATGATTTTTTTGATGATATTAAAGAAGAATTTGATTTACAAATTGATGATGAAAATCAAGAAGAAGAAAATGAGCAAAATTATGATTTAAAAAGTTTAGAAGAAATGAGTCAAGAGCTTGATAAACTTGAGGAATTAGATGAAGAAAAAGAAGAACTTCCTATTGAGTCTTTAGAAAATTTTAGCTCAGATATGAAAATGATAGAATACATCATTTCAAGTGTAAAAGAATTTTATCAAAATCCTTTGTATGATAATAGCTTTTTGGAAGAAATTGTGATTTTTGATGAGGAAAGTTTTAGTCCGACCTCGCTTGATTATTTAGAAAATGAGCTTTTTATAAAACCTAAAGTAGAACTTGTAGATACTTTAAATTTGATGAATGAACTTATGGTGAAGGACTTAAAATTATGAGATATAGTCTAATCAAACCTAAGATAAAACCTGTTTTTAATCTTTTTACTAGAATTTGGATTTATTTTACTAGTATTAGTGTTGCTTTGATTTTTGTAGTATTTATTGTGGTTGTTTTTAAAAGTTATTATGCGTCTGTGCAACTTGATAATAAAAAAGAAGAATTAGCTCAAATTATCGCACAAATTAATGCTAATAAGCTTAAATATCAAGAATTAGTAAGACAAAATGATAAAGCAGAGTTGATTTTGGGAGATTTAGAGCAAGAGCAAGAAAATGGTAAAAATAAAGTTTTATTAAAAAGTATTCAAAATCTTTTTACTTTAGTGCCTAAAAACATATCTTTAGATGAGGTTTTAATGGAAGATAGATCACTTATTTTAAGAGGTATTACACCTACTAAAGAAATGTTTGCGTTATTATTAGAGGCTCCATTAAGAAGTATTTTTTCCAATTCTCAAACAAGTTATTATCAATTAGAAAATGGGTGGTATCGCTTTGTAAGTGTAAATATCACTATACCAGAGGAAATGTATGAGCAAAAACGATAAGAGCTTAGAAGAAGCTGATGTATTAAAAATCTTGATTTATTCTTTTTCATTTGTAGCGCTTTGTGCGATTTTGATTTTATTTTTAATCGTGCCTTTTTTGAAAGATTATAAAATCGAGCATTCAAGATTAGCAACCCAGCAAATTCAAAACACTAAAGCAATAAATGAGTTGCAAGCTTTAGAAAAAGTTATTGATGAGTTTCAAAAGGTGAATGCGCAAAATTTAGCTCAAATCAATGCAGAATTTTCACAAAAAGAATTATTAGAATTTATGAAAAATTACTTTGATGATGTTAAAATCAATCTCATTCCTATTAAAAAAGAGCAAGAGTATTTAAAATACCAATTTGGAGCTAATGTAAAGATGAAAAATCCTCAAGCTTTTTACTCTTTTTTAAATGATTTGCAAAGATATAAAAATTTAATAGAAATTAGCACTCCTGTAGAGTTTAAATCCGAAGAAAAACACATCAATCTTAAATTTAAGATCAAAGTGTTTTACGCACAAGCTATTCAAAAATGATTACTTCATTATTTTGATAAGGAGTAGCTTTTTCTTCTTTTTTATCATCTTGTTTTGCATCTTGAACTTCTGAGTTTTCTTGTGTTTTTGGTTTTTCTTTGATTTCTTTTATACTCGTTTTTAAACTAGATGCGATTTCTTTATAAAAAGCAACAAAAACTTTATCAATTTCTAAAGCACTTGCTGCAAGACTTTCATTAACTTGGGTTGGAACAGCACTGTATACCTCTCTAAAGCTTTCTATGCTTGCTTGTCCTTTTATAGGATAATTTAAAATAATAGGATCGTTTAATTTTGCTGAGCTTGTTGTACTTTGGAAAGTATCTTCTTGGTGCAAATTGTTTAAATGACTTTGAGCTTCTAAAATAATCATAAAAGAAGATTCCACACTATCGCCTCCAAGACTTGAATTTCTTGTAACCTTATCTTCATATAAACTAGCATTGATAACTATATTAAAAGCATAATCAGGATTTTCATTATCTATAATATATCCTTTACTTTGAAGCAATGCTTTGCTATCTTCTAAAAGTTGTTTTTTGAGTAATTCTAAGCTTTTATTAATTCTTTGATTTAGGGTAGATTGCTCAAAATATGAACTATAAAAAGTATTTTTTATAATTTCTACATCATTGATTTTGACTTTAGGACTATTAGCATTTGTGTTGTTGTGTTCTTCAAAAGTACTTTTAAAATTTGGCATAGAAATATAATAAGTTTTTTGATTACCAGTGCAAGCACTTAAAAATAAAATTATGCTAAAAAATAATAATATTTTTTTCATTTTCTCTCCTTTTGATTTTTATAATTATAACAATTTTTTGCTATATTATATGTTTTATAATAAGGGTTTTTTATGGAATTTTGGCAAAATATTTATGCAAATTTTGATGTGGTAGCTTTTGAAATTTTTGGTTTAAAAGTGCATTGGTATGGCATTATGTATGTGTTAGCTTTGCTTGTTGCTTTAATGGTTGCAAAATACTATGCGATTAAAGACAATATGGGAATTTCTAAAGCTATGCTTGATAGCTATTTTATATGGGTAGAAATAGGGGTGATTTTAGGTGCAAGATTGGGTTATATTTTAATTTATGATGCGCATACTTTATGGTATCTTACTCACCCTTGGCAAATTTTTAATCCCTTTTATAATGGAGAATTTGTAGGGATTAGGGGTATGAGTTACCATGGAGCTGTTGTTGGATTTTTAATAGCAACTTATGCTTTTTGTAAAAAAAATAAGCAAAATTTATGGAAATATTTAGATTTAGTTGCTATTAGTGTACCATGTGGATATATTTTTGGTCGTATTGGAAATTTTTTAAATCAAGAGTTATTCGGTAGAGCTACGGAAGTACCTTGGGGTATTTATGTAGATGGGATATTGCGTCACCCATCGCAGCTTTATGAGGCATTTTTAGAAGGTTTTGTAGTTTTTGCTATTTTATTACTAATAAAAAAATATAAAAAATACAATGGAGAATTGATTGCTTATTATACGATTTTGTATGCTCTAGCGCGCTTTGTATGTGAGTTTTTTAGAGAGCCTGATTTTGGCATAGGCTTTGTTGCTTTTGGTATGAGCATGGGTCAGATATTAAGTTTATTAATGTTTTTATTAGGACTATTTTTATCTTTTTATTTAAGAAATATTAAAAAAAATTTATAAATTTTTATTTATTTTAAGAATAAAAGTTCTATAATTGCTCCGATATTAAAACTTATCAACTTTTAAAAGGAGTAAATATGAGCCAACTCATTGAAGGTTTTTTAGGCAAGAGTATTGATGGCAAAAAAAGCAAAATGCCAGCAAAACTTGACTATATTCAAAGTGCGACAGGCTTAATTTTAGGCTTGTTTATGTGGGCACATATGTTGTTCGTTTCTACCATTTTGGTTAGTGATGATTTTTTTGATTCAGTGGTTCACTTTTTAGAACTAAAATTTATCATTAATAGCCCTATGATGAGCTACATCACTTCTTTCTTGGCTGCCTGTGTTTTGGTTATTTTCTTTGTGCATGCGGGTCTTGCAATGAGAAAATTTCCTATTAATTTCAGACAATACCAACTTTGTAGAACACACTTAAAATATATGAATCATGGTGATTCTTCTTTATGGTGGGTTCAAGCTGCAACTGGTTTTGTAATGTTTTTCTTGGGTTCTGCGCACTTAATTTTTATCATTACTAATGCAGATAAAATCAGTGCTGATATGTCAGGTGATAGAGTAGTGAGCCATTTTATGTGGTTATTTTACATTGCCTTATTAATCTGTGTTGAGTTGCATGGTAGTATTGGTCTTTATAGATTATGTGTAAAATGGGGTTGGTTTGAAGGTAAAGATGCAAAAGAAAGTCGTAAAAAACTTAAAAAAGCAAAATGGTTTATTAGTATTTTCTTCTTAGTTTTGGGTGTATTAAGCTTAGCTGCTTTTGCAAAAATAGGCTTTAATAATTACCAAAACAACTCTGTAGCGCAAATAGTAAAAACTTATGATGGAGCTAAATATGAACATACAATATAGTGATGCTTTAGTTATTGGTGGCGGTCTTGCAGGTTTAAGAGCTGCTATTGAAGTTGCAAAAAGTGGTCAAAGTGTAACTTTATTAAGTATTTGTCCAGTTAAAAGATCTCACTCAGCTGCTGTACAAGGTGGTATGCAAGCGAGTTTAGGAAATAGCGTTAAAGGTGAGGGAGATAATGAAGATGTGCATTTTGCTGATACAGTAAAAGGATCTGACTGGGGCTGTGATCAAGAAGTTGCAAGAATGTTTGCACAAACTGCTCCAAAAGCTGTGCGTGAGCTTGCTGCTTGGGGTGTGCCTTGGACTAGGGTTACAAAAGGACCTAGAACTGTTGTTATAAACGCTCAAAAAACTACTATTGAAGAAAAAGAAGAAGCACATGGTCTTATAAATGCAAGAGACTTTGGTGGTACTAAAAAATGGAGAACATGTTATATCGCTGATGCAACAGGACACTGTATGCTATATGGTGTGGCAAATGAAGCGATTAAACATCAAGTTAAAATCATCGATAGAATGGAAGCAGTGAGAATTATCCATGATGGTAAAAAATGTTTAGGGGCTATTGCTAGAGATTTAACTAATGGGGAATTAATCGCTTATGTTGCTAGAGGAACTATGATTGCAACAGGTGGTTATGGTAGAATTTATAAACAAACTACAAATGCTGTTATTTGTGAAGGTACAGGAGCTGCTATTGCTTTAGAAACTGGACTTTGTAGACTTTCAAATATGGAAGCAGTACAATTTCACCCAACTCCAATCGTACCAAGCGGTATCTTACTAACTGAAGGTTGTAGAGGTGATGGTGGTATCTTAAGAGATGTTGATGGTTACCGCTTTATGCCTGATTATGAGCCTGAGAAAAAAGAACTTGCAAGTAGGGACGTTGTAAGTCGTAGAATGATGGAGCACATTAGAAAAGGTAAAGGTGTAAAAAGCCCTTATGGAGATCATTTATGGCTTGATATTTCTATCCTCGGTCGTGCTCATGTTGAAAAAAATCTTCGCGATGTTCAAGATATTTGTAAAACATTTAATGGTATTGATCCTGCTGATGAGGGTCCAAAAGGCTGGGCACCAGTTTTACCTATGCAACATTACTCAATGGGTGGTATTAGAACTAAACCAACCGGCGAAAGCCAATGGTTAAATGGTCTTTTTGCGTGTGGTGAAGCAGCTTGCTGGGATATGCACGGATTTAACCGCTTGGGTGGAAATTCATGTTCAGAAACTGTTGTTGCAGGTATGATCGTAGGGGATTATTTTGCGCAATATTGTAAAGAAAATGGTAATGATATTGATACAAATATCGTTAAGTCTTTTCTTTCTAAAGAGTATGATTACTTAAAATCTCTTGTTAGCAAAGAAGGAAAACATGATGTATTTGAAATCAAAAATAGAATGAAAGACATTATGTGGGAAAAAGTAGCTATCTTTAGAACAGGTCAGGGTCTTGAAGAAGCGGTTAAAGAGCTTGAAGAGTTATACCAAAAATCACTTGATCTAAAAGTACATGATAAAGAATTAAAATGTGCAAATCCAGAGCTTGAAGAAGCTTATAGGGTTCCAAGAATGTTAAAAATTGCTTTATGTGTTGCTTATGGTGCGCTTTTAAGAACAGAAAGCCGCGGGGCTCATTATAGAGAAGATTATCCAAAAAGAGATGATTTAAATTGGATGAAAAGAACAAATACTTACTGGGTAGAAGGTGAAAGTATGCCTAGAGTTGAGTATGAAGATCTTGACATTATGAAAATGGAAATCCCACCTGCATTTAGAGGTTATGGTGCTAAAGGAAATATCATTGAAAATCCATTAAGCGAAAAACGTCAAGCTGAAGTTGATGCAATCCGTGAAAAAATGGAAGCAGAAGGCAAAGGTAGATATGAAATTCAACATGCTTTAATGCCTTATGAATTACAAGCTAAATTTAAAGCACCAAATCAAAGAATAGGAGTTGATTATGAGTAGAAAATTAACAATAAGAGCATTTAAATATAATCCATTAAGTAAAATTTCTAAGCCTCATTTTGTTACTTATGAGCTTGAAGAAACTCCATTTATGACGATTTTTGTGTGCTTAACTCAAATCAGAGAAAAAATGGATGCGGATTTGAGTTTTGACTTTGTATGTAGAGCAGGGATTTGCGGAAGCTGTGCTATGATGATCAATGGTAAGCCAAAACTTGCTTGTAAAACATTGACAAAAGACTATCCAGATGGTGTTATAGAACTTATGCCTTTACCTGCATTTAGACACATTAAGGACTTAAGTGTTAATACAGGTGAGTGGTTTGATGGTATGTGCAAACGCGTTGAAAGCTGGGTGCATAATGAAAAAGAAACAGATATTTCTAAACTTGAAGAACGTATTGAACCAGAAGTTGCTGATGAGACTTTTGAGCTTGATCGTTGTATAGAGTGTGGAATTTGTGTTGCTTCTTGTGCAACTAAGTTAATGAGACCTGACTTTATCGCAGCTACTGGGCTTTTAAGAACAGCTAGATATTTACAAGATCCACATGATCACAGAACCATAGAAGATTTTTATGAATTAGTGGGTGATGATGATGGTGTGTTTGGATGTATGTCTTTACTTGCATGTGAAGATAATTGTCCAAAAGAACTACCTTTACAAAGCAAAATCGCTTATATGAGAAGACAGCTTGTCGCTCAAAGAAACAAATAATCCTAGCCCCCAAGAAAAGGGGGCTCTTAAAACCTTACTAAAACAAATTTGGCAAAATCATAGCGTTTATCTTGACACAAATACACTTTTTGATGAAAGTTTGATTGATACTCAAAAAGCAGCAATTCTTTTAAGTACTAATCTTGATAATTATGAAAGATTTAGCGCTTTGAATGAATTTAAAAATTTGATGAAAAGTTTAAATTTACGCTTAGATCTTTATGGTATTCAGTATGCACAGGTTTGTTTTATTAATGCTTTAAATTTAGGAATTTTAGACAAAAATGAGCTTTTAAAAGCCTTGGAAAAACTTCAAAAAATCACTGATAATACTTTAATATATGCTTTTGTATCTAGGCAAAAAATTATTCAAAAAGATTACAAGCAAGAAGTTAAAAACTCACATCAAACATTAGATTTTATTAACCAAAACTTACAAGAGCTTTGCGAGGATGAAAAAGCTCAAAAACTCTTACAAGAAGCTTTGGTTAAATTTAGCAATATTGATTTTTCTATCGCAGTAACAGGTGTGGTAAATGCAGGTAAATCAAGCATGCTAAATGCGCTTTTAAAAAAAGATTTTTTAGGTGTATCTAATGTGCCTGAAACTGCAAATTTGAGTGTTTTAAAATACGGCAAAGAACAAAAGGCTAAGATGTATTTTTGGAGTGAAGAAGAATGGCAAGATATTTTAAAAAGTTCTAAAGATAATCAAGATATGCAAGAACTTATAAAACAATTAGAACAAAATTTTAATCTAAATGAATATATCAAAAAAGAAAATAAAAATATAGAAATAAAAATTGAAGAATTAAAAAATTACACTAGTGCAAAAAACAAAATCTCAGCACTTATTAAAAAAATAGAGCTTTTTTCATCGCTTGATTTTTTAAAAGATAATGTTTGCATAGTTGATACTCCAGGACTTGATGATGTGATCATCCAAAGAGAGCTTTTAACAAAAGCGTATATAAGCAAGGCTGACTTTTTAATCCACCTTATGAATGCTTCTCAAAGTCTTAGCCAAAAAGATTGTGATTTTATTATAGAATGTTTGGTAACTTCAAGGGTAAGTAAGCTTTTGATTGTGCTTACCAAGGCTGACTTGCTTAGTCAAAAAGACTTGCAAGAAGTAATTAACTATACTAAAAATAAGCTCAAAGAAAATTTAGCACAAAAGCAGCTTAGCCAAGAATTATTAGATAATGTAGATTTTGTGTGTATTTCTTCAAAACTAGCTAATGATTTTTATCAAAAAAAAGGTGGAAATTTAGAACAAAGTAATATTTTAACACTAGAAGAACTTATAGCTAAAAGCTTATATGATAAAAACAAAATCGCTCTAAGTGCTTATAAAAAAGAATTATTATTGCATTTAGAAAAAATAGAAGAAAAAATTAAATTTTCTAATAAAATGCTAAATTATGAAAGCTTTGAGTTTGATAAACAAAATCAAACTATTATCAATGATTTTAAAGCAAAAAAAGAAAAATTAATGCAAGTAAAAGCAGAGCTAAGTGCTATTTTTAGCACAAAAGATGAAAATACTCAAGAAATTTTAACGCTTTTGCATTTGCTAGCTAAGAAATTAAAAGAAAAACTTATAGATGAGCTAAAATATAATCAAAATAATAAAATCAAAAACAACACTCAAAGATTAAACACTATCATTGATACGACTTTAAAAGATGGAATTTTTGATCTTTTAAGAGAGTTAAAACAGCAAAGTGAGTATAAGGTCAATGAGTTTAAAAACACTCTAAGTGTGAAATATGATTTTTTAAAAGCTATTTTAGAGCAAAATTGTGATGATTTTAAAAGTAAGGTTGAAACAAAAATAGAAAGCATTTTCACTAATGATCTTTTTATGACATTAAAAGCGGAGCTTTTAAAAAATTTAGAATCAACTCAAGATATTTATAAACTAGAAAGCTCTTTAGAAAATCAAATTTTAGAAAAATTACAAACATTTAATATAGAAAAAATTGCCTTAGATTTAAAAAATAATCAAGAATTTTTTACTAATTTAGAGCTTAGTTTAAATTTATACGAAAAAGAACAAGAAGAACAAATCAAAGACTTAAAAGACTTGATTTTACAAATAGAGCAAAATGAACAAAACTCCAAAGAGCTTTTAGAAAAAAACAATACAAAATTACAAAGTTTAAAGACTTTAAAAACGGAGCTTTTAAATGCAAAATGATTTGATTAATGATTTTTTAAAAGCTTATGAAAATGCTTATTGTAAAAGTTTTGATGATAGTTTTGAAGGAAAGATTTTAGCAATAAAAAATGCATTTTTAGAACCGAGTTTGCATTTAAATGATGTCTTTTTAAAAGATCTTGAGATGATCATAGCTAGCTATAAAAGAGCCATTAATGTGGCCATTATAGGGCAATTTTCTAGCGGTAAATCCACGCTTTTAAATTTAATTTTACAAAAAGAATGCCTGCCAACAGGTGTGGTGCCAGTGACTTTTAAGCCTACTTTTTTACGTTATGCTAAGGAGTATTTTTTAAGAGTTGAATATGAAGATGGTAGTGATGAGATTGTTGATATAGATGAGCTTTCTAAATTTAGCGATCAAAGAAATGAGCTAAAAGAAACTAAAAGTTTGCATCTTTTTGCACCTATTGAGCTTTTAAAGAATATCACGCTTATAGATACCCCAGGTTTAAATGCAAACACCACCGACACGCTAACTACTTTTAAAGAGCTTTCTTTTATGCATAGTGCTATTTGGCTTAGTTTGATTGATAATGCAGGTAAAAAAAGTGAAGAAGATGCTATAAAAGCAAATACTAAGCTTTTAGAGCGTGGTGGGATTTGCGTGCTAAATCAAAAAGATAAGCTAAGTCAAGATGAGCTAGAAAATGTTTTAAATTATGCGCATTTGGTTTTTGATAAGTATTTTGAAAAAATCATCGCAATTTCATGTAAAGAAGCAAAATTTGATTTACAAAAGTCAAATTTGCCTTTACTTTATGAGTATTTAAAAGAACTTGATTATGAGTGTATTAAAAAAGATTTTATTAAAGAAAAACTTAGTAATCTATGCGAACTTTTGTCAAATCAATATGATTTATTTCAAGATGCGCTAGAACAATTAGAGCTTAAATTTAATACTATTTTGCAAACTTTCAAAGTAAGTAATCTAGAGCAAAAAATCAAAATTTTAAATCATAACTGTTTAGATAAATTAAAACTTGTTGGAGAAAAAATTTCTCAAGAAATTTTAAAATTTATCAAAGAAAAAGATAGTAGTTATTATAAAGAAGCTAAGGGTTTGTTTAAGAAAAATCTTTATGAAAAAGTTGCTTATAAAGCACCGTATCTTTCAAGTGATGATGCATTTTTGGCTATGTTTTATAACTCTGAAGCAATGAGTAAGGAATTTAAAAGATTAAAAAATGAAATCACTTTAGAATTTAGTCAAATCAAAGATGATTTTTCCTTATTTTTTACTCATTTAGAAGAGCAAATTTTGCTTTTTAAAGCTCAATTTTCAAATTTACAAAAAGAAAATGTCTTAGAAAGTGAAAAAGAATTTGCTAGCTTTAGAAGCTTTGCTAGTGCTAGCGAGGAGCTTTTTTTAAAAGATTTTAAGCAATTATTATTTAAAAGCCAACTTGAACTTGATTTATTTTTAGAAAAGCTTAATCTAAAAGCTTTAGCAAATTATGAAAGTGCTACTAAGCTTACTTTGGGATTTTTTAGCGCTAAAATGAATGCGAGTAAAGAATTTTATGAGCTTGATAGTACCGAGTTTAGCTTATATCATCCAAAAGCAAGTGAAGTGCATCAAAGGGTATTAACTGAGCTTAATGTATATGAATTTGAAGATTTGCTTTTAAATAAGCCTGTAGTTTTAAAAATTTATAAAAACTATATGCAAAGTTTTGTTGATTTTATTGAAGCTAAAAGACAGATTATTTTGAATTTAAAAAGTGAATTTGAGGCTAAAAAATCAATGATTTCTAGCATCAAATCCCAAATTTCTAAGCTTTAAAAATTGTTTCTAAGTGCGCCTTGTAGTTTGTAAAATATTCTTGTACTTGAGGATTTTTGATTACATCATTTGCTATGAAAGTAGGTAAAGCACTCATTCCTAAAAACTCATGTGCTTTGTGAAAGTGTAAATACACTCCATCAACCCCAGCTCCATTAAAGAATTCATTCTCATCATCAAAAGCTTGTATTGGAGCATTCCAAGTGAGTGAAAGCATATATTTTTTATTTTTTAAAAGCCCACCACTTCCGTATTTTTTACTTGCATCATCTCTACTTCTACCATCGTTTTTATAAAATACTCCATGTCCTGCTGTGAAAACATCGTCAATGTATTTTTTTACTATCCAAGGCTCACCCATCCACCAACCAGGCATTTGCCAAATCAAAACATCCGCATTTAGAATTTTTTCCATCTCATCGTTTATATCATAGCCTTGATCTATGTGTGTTTGTTGGGTTTGTGAACCAAGTTCTTGTAAAGTCTTAAGTGCAAGCTCATGCAAGCTCGTGTTTAGTCTTCCTTTAGAGTGTCCAAAGTCTTTTGCACCGTTTAATAATAATACTTTTTGCATATTTTATCCTTTTGCGTTTTTTTGAAATTATAATTTAACTATAATTTCATTTCAATACTGAAATTTATGTAAGATACTATACTATAAGAAAGTGTAAAACAAATATGTTACTTTTTATGATTGATTTTTTAAAAATAATACAAAAATTGTATTATTTTTTTTATTTAAGACTATATTAAAAAAGCAAGGAATAGAATGAATATAAGTTGATATTGTCAACAAAAAGGAGGAAAATATGCAAGATAATGTCATCGATCGTAGAAATTTTTTTAAATTAAGTCTTTTGGGTGGCGGTGTGGTTGCTGCTAGCGCTATGAGTGGTGGAGCTATATTGCATGCTGCAGAATTAACTCATGCACACAAGAAAACACAAGGAGGTTCAAATAAAATAAGAGGAAAAATGTTTTTTCAAGTGCAGACTGATTTTGATAATCTAAGTGCAGCATGTGAGAGAATTTATCCAAAAGATGAGCAAGGTGATGGTGCTATAGGCTTAGGCGTGCCTTATTTTATTGATAATCAATTAGCTTCAGCTTATGGTTATAATGATAGAGAATACCTACAAGGGCCATTTATAGAAGGAATTGCTGAGCAAGGTTATCAAACTCCAATGAAACGCAATGAGATTTTCTTAGAGGGTGTTAAAGCTTTGGAAATAATATCTCAAAAGCGTTATAAAAAAACTTTTTCATCTTTAAAAGGAGTTGAGCAAGATAAAATTTTAGTTGATTTAGAAAAAAATAAAATCGATTTCATAGGATTTAAATCTTCTGAATTTTTTACTCTTTTAAGGGATATGACAATAGCTGGAGTTTTATCTGATCCAATTTATGGTGGTAATGATAATAAAAATGGTTGGAGAATGATGCAATATCCTGGTGCTCAAATGAGTTATATTGACAAGATCACAAGTGATGAGTTTTTTGACATAGAGCCTATGAGCTTAGCTGACATGGAAGGATAAATTATGGCAGAAGTATTAAAAAAAGTAGATGTGGTAACAGTAGGAGCTGGTTGGACAGGTGGTATAGTTGCAGCAGAGCTTACCAAGGCTGGCTTGACTGTCTTGAGCTTAGAGCGTGGTATGATGCAAACTACGGAAAATTTTGCAATGATTCACGATGAGTGGAGATATGGTATTAACTATGGTTTAATGCAAGATTGCTCAAAAGATACAGTAACTTTTCGCCATAATGTTAATGGTTTAGCCTTGCCATATAGAAAAATGGGATCTTTTTTACTTGGAAGTAATGTTGGTGGTGCAGGGGTGCATTGGAATGGTTGGACCTTTAGATTTTTACCTTATGATTTTGAGATTAAAACAAAAAGTTTTGAAAGATATGGTAATAAATTAGGTAATGATTATACTTTGCAAGATTGGGGTTTAACCTATAAAGATATGGAACCTTATTATGATAAGTTTGAAAAAACCTGTGGAATTTGCGGAGAAGAAAACCCACTTGCTGAAAAAATGGGTTTGTTTAGATCAAGTCCTTATCCGCAAGAACCTTTAGAAAATACTAAAATGCTTAAACGCTTCGAAAAAGCTGCAAAAGAAATGAAATTACATCCATTTAGATTGCCTGCGGCTAATTCAAAAGGCGGTTATACTAATCCAGATGGTCAAGATCTAGCCCCATGTCAATATTGTGCTTATTGTGAGCGTTTTGGTTGTGAGTATGGTGCTAAGGCTAGTCCTATCAATACTGTCATACCTAAAGCTATGAGCACAGGAAAATATACTATAAGAACTCATAGTAATGTTATAGAAATACTAAAAAAAGATGGTAAAGCTACGGGAGTTAGGTTTGTAGATACAAGAACTATGAAAGAATATATTCAGCCAGCAGATATTGTGGTGCTTACAAGCTATATGTTTAATAATGCCAAGCTTTTAATGGTAAGTGATATAGGTGAGCAATATGATCCAAATACAGGCAAAGGAACTTTAGGTAAAAACTATTGTTATCAAATCAATATGGGAACAACAGCGTTTTTTGATGAGCAATTTAATACATATATGGGTTCAGGTGCTTTGGGTACAACTTGCGATGATTATAATGGGGATAATTTTGATCACTCAAAAGAGAAGTTTTTACACGGAGCTATGATTTATAGCGTGCAACTTGGAAATCGCCCTATCCAATCAGTTCCGCTGCCAAAAGGAACTCCAAGTTGGGGAGCTGAATTTAAAAAAGCTTTAAATTATAATTTTACAAGAGCTATTACAGTAGGAGGACAAGGCGCATCTTTACCACACAAAAGCAATTATTTGAGTTTGGATCCAACCTATAAAGATGCTTTTGGAATGCCACTTGTAAGACTTACTTATAATTTTACAGATCAAGATCGTGCTTTGCATAAATTTATAACAGATAAAACAGCTGAAGTAGCTAAAAAAATGCAAGGAGTGAGATCGATTAAAAAAGGAGCATACTTGAAAGATTATAGTATAGTGCCTTATCAATCTACACATAATACGGGTGGAACTACTATGGGTGCTGATCCTCAAACAAGTGTTGTTAATACTTATTTGCAACATTGGGATATGGATAATCTTTTTGTTGTTGGTGCGGGAAATTTTCAGCACAATAGTGGTTATAATCCTACTGATACAGTTGGAGCTTTGGCTTATCGTTGTGCAGAGGGTATTTTAAAATATCATAAAAATGATAGACAATTAGTATAGATATACGTGAAGCATTTTGCTTCACGTATTATTTTTCGCTACTATTTTTTTCTTTTTTCTTTTTCCATAAATGAAGCGCAGCCCCGCATGCACCACCAACAATAGCAGCAATGATAAGATTTGTGATGAAATCCATCGAAACCCTTTTTAATGTGTATTCATTTTGATAAAAAATGATTTTGGATTATAATATAAAAAAGCATAATACTATATTAAAGGAAAGTATATGGAAGAAAAGTGCGATTTTACAGAATGTGGGTTTAACTATACCTTATCTTTGATTTCAGGCAAATATAAGATGAGTGTTTTGTACTGTTTATTTCGCTATGAAGTAGTAAGATATAATGAACTTAAAAGATATCTTGGCAATATTTCTTTTAAGACTTTGACACATACTTTAAGAGAGCTTGAAAATGATGATTTAATCACGCGTAAAGAATACCCACAAATCCCTCCAAAAGTAGAATACCGCCTTGCTAAAAAAGGTCAAAGCTTGATCCCTATTTTACAAGCGATGTGTGATTGGGGTGAGGCAAATCAAAAGGAAGAAAAATGATAGAATTATTAGATGGTATAAATTTAGAAAAATACATGGGCACATGGTTAGAAATGGCTAGAAAACCTGCTTTTTTTCAAAAAACTTGCAAAAGTGCTAAAGCAGAATATGAGCTAGAGTATGAAGGCTCTACACCTATAATTAAAGTCAAAAATATATGCACTAAAGAAAATGGAGAAATCTCTCAAGCAAATGGCAAAGCTAGGGTAAAATCACCAAGAGCTTTGGCGGTTAAATTTAGTATTTTTATGAATATTTTTAACAAGCCAAATTATGAGATTATTTACATTGATACAAATTATCAAGTTTCTATCGTAGGTAGTCCTGATAAAAAATATCTTTGGATTTTATCAAGAGAGATTTTAGCAAAAGAGCAAATAAACTCTTTGCTTGAAATAGCCAAGCAAAGAGGTTTTGATACTAGCGATGTGATTTTTGATGAGTATTAATTTTCTGCACTCATATCGATTACATAGCGGAATTTGGCTTTTCCTGAAGTGAGATTTTCATAAGCTTTGTCAATCTCGCTTGGTTTGATGAGTTCAATTTCAGGATAAATTCCATGTTCTAAAGAAAAATCAAGCATTTCTTGAGTTTCTTTAATGCCTCCAATAAGTGAACCATATACTTTTTTACCTGCTTTAAATACAAAATGAATGATGTTAATGCTAGGGCTTACTTCATGCGGAGGTAATCCTACTATAGCCATCTCACCACCAAATTTTAACAAATCCATATAAGCTAGCGGATCATAAGGGGTTGGTATAGTAGAGATGATGAGGTCAAATCTTTCTTTTACCACGCTTTTGTCTGTACTAGTATAAAAATTACTCACACCCATAGCTAGAGCTTGCGCTTTTTTGTTTTCATTTCTTGCAAAAACACTTACTTTTGCACCCATTTTCACAGCATATTTAACTGCCATCATACCAAGTCCACCAAAACCTGCTATGGCTACACTTGAGCCTTCTTTGATATTTGAAAATTTAAGCGGTGAGTAGGTAGTGATACCCGCACAAAGTAAAGGCGCTACTTTGTCAAGTGGTGCATTTTGTGGCACATTGATAGCAAATTTTTCACTTACTACGATGTTGTTTGAGTAGCCTCCATAGGTGTTTTCATTATCATGAAATACATCTTTGCAGTTATAAGTGTAGATGGTTTTGCTATTTTCGCAAAATTGCTCTTGAGATTTTTTGCATGCTTCGCACTCTCCGCATGAGTTTACCATGCACCCAACCCCAGCATAATCGCCTACTTTAAATTTACTCACATTTTCACCCACTGCGATAACTTCTCCTGTTATTTCATGACCAGGTACGCAAGGGTAAGTTGCCTCGCCCCATTCGCTTCTTGCGGTATGTATGTCACTATGACAAATTCCTGCGTATTTGATAGCGATTAAGATGTCGTTTTTGCCTACTTTATGGCGTGTAAATTCAAAAGGCGTGAATTTAGAATCTTTGCTAAGCATAGCATAGCCTTTACTTTTAACACGACCATTTTCCAAAAAGATTTTTGAGTCCATTTTCTCTCCTTTGTGGTTTTTGAAATTATAATAAAGCTAGGTTTTTATTGCAATAGGGAAAATGAAGTAAGATACTATACTCAAGGTGTGTAGAATTAATATGTTAAAAATTTTTGATTTTTTTAACATATTTTTTTATAATGTTAAAAAATTTTATAAATTTTAACATATGGAAAAAATATGAAAGAGTTTATACCACCAAAACTACCTTTAGATATAAAATTAAACGCAAATATTTATAACCTTATCATCAAAGCTTCAAGAAAATTAGCCGAATTAAACGGACTTAGTAAAAGCATTCCAAACCCAAATATTTTAATCAATGCTTTAATTTTGCAAGAAGCTAAAGATTCAAGTGAGATAGAAAATATTATTACTACTCACGATGAGCTTTTTTTATCTAAAATTGATGAAAAGAAACTCACAAGGGCAACAAAAGAAGTAAAAGACTATGAAAATGCTTTAAAAAAAGGATATGAGCTTTTAAAAAAAGAGCAATTATTAAGAAATGCTCATATTTTAGAAATTCAGAAAAGGTTAGAAGGGAATGATGCAGGTTTTAGAAAACAAAGTGGAACCATGCTCAAAAATCCTATTACAGGTGAAATCAAGCATATACCACCACAAAATTTTGATGATATACAAGAACTTATGAACAATTTAGAGCAATACATTAACGATGATACTCTAGATGAACTTGATTTTTTAGTAAAAATGGCAATCATTCATTATCAATTTGAAAGCATACATCCTTTTTATGATGGAAATGGTAGAACAGGTAGGATTATAAATATACTTTATTTAGTGTATAAAGGGCTTTTGGATTTGCCTATTTTATATTTAAGTGCTTATATAGTTAAAAATAAAGATGAATATTACACTCTTTTGCAAAAAGTACGCGATGAAGGGGCAATTTTAGAATGGACAGAATATATACTAAAAGGTGTAGAGCAAACCGCCATAAAGACAATTGAAACTATCATTATAATAGAAAAAATAATGAACGATGTAAGCGATATTTTACAAAATAAAACAAATTTTTATAGTAAAGATTTTGTGGAACTTTTGTTTTCTCACCCTTATACAAAAATAGATTTTTTAATAAAAAAATTAGATATTTCAAGACAGAGTGCTTCAAAATATCTTAAAATTTGTGAAAAATTAGGGGTTTTAGAATGTGTTAAAATGGGTAGAAATAATTATTACATTAATACAAAACTTTTAGGACTTTTTAGAAAAGGAATTTTTTAAATGCAAAATAAAATATAAAATTATATATTATTGATATAATTGCATTTCTAAAAAAATAAAAGGTATAAAATTATGTATGATTTGCCAATACTTGTTATTCAAAATTTATCAGGACATATTTTAGAGGGAACAATAATAATTGTATTTTTCTTTGTATTATTTTTAATTCTCTTGTATAAAAGGAAAAGTCTTCATAAATCTGCCACTAGTCTTCTTATTACTATAGGAATTTGTTTTACTTTTTATGGCATTTCTAAAGGACTTTCAAATTTTGATGCTAATAATATTGAAGAAAATTTACCACAACTTATAGATGGTATCAAAACAGCTTTTTTAGTTTCTGTAGAAGCCGTGTTTTTCGCTATTTTACTTAAGATCATTGCGCTTTTTCTGGAAAAACCTTTTTCAGATAAAGAAAATATCGAAGATGACATAGGAATAGAAGATGTAGTTGCACTGCAAAAAGAAAACCTTAAAATAAATCAAGAAAATTTAAGCTCTTTTAGTCAACTTTTGAATGCTGTAAAAGAAACTAATGATAATATAAAATTATTAAGAATGGATAATAAGCAAGGTTTTATGGATATGAAAAATAGTTTTGAAAATTTTTCTAAAACAATGGCGGAAAATAATTCTAAAGCTTTTATACAAGCTTTAGAAGAAGTCATAAAAGATTTTAATAATAAAATAACAGAACAGTTTGGAGATAACTTTAAACAATTAAATTTGGCAGTAGGTGCTCTATTAAGTTGGCAAGAAAATTATAAGAGTTATATAGAAAAGAGTGAATCTAATATGGAGAATTTATTTTCATCTTTAGATAAAGCTATAAAAGATTATTCTATTGTGGTAGATAATTCTGAAAAATTTTTTAATTACGCTCAATCTTTTGAAAATATCTTAAAGGACATTTTGAATCAAAAAATTCAAATGCAAAATAGTATAGAAAGTTTAGATAAATTTTTAGAGAATATACAAAATTCTACTTCTTCTTTGATAAAAGAAATCAATGATTATAAGGAGCAAAGCTTAAATATTATGGAAAATATTTCTAAATTAAGTTTAAATTTAGAAGAAAGTTATGTGAAAGCTGGTGAAAAATTGATAGCTGATATGAGTGAGTATGTTGGGAAATTTAGTACAGAATTATCAAATTATAATGAAAAAATTAATACCCAACTTATTGAAGGGTTAAACAATGCTTCAACTTCTATTAATTCTCAAATTAAAACTTTAGATCAAGAATTGGAGAATGTATTAAAAAATCTCGGATCTAATTTAGCTTCAATTTCTTCTAAATTTGTAGATGATTATAATAGTATTATTTCAAATCTTTCTTCTTTAAATCAAAAGTTGGGTAATTTAAGATGAAATTTTTTAGAAAAAATAAAAAAATCAGCGAAGACGATGATTTTTTTATAGCATTAAGTGATATAATGACCGCTTTAATGCTACTTTTTTTATTGATTAGTGTTGTTTATATGATTAAAGTGGAAGATAGTGTTAAAATACCTAAGATCTTTAAAGAGACAACTCAAGGGTTAAGTGAACATTTAAACAAAGAGTTTGAAAAAGATTTAAAAGCTTGGGGTGCTGTGCTTGATAAGGATTTAACTATAAGATTTTATCAACCAGATATTTTATTTAAGACAGGATCTGATGTTTTAAGTCCTAAATTTAAAAATATACTTAATGATTTTTTTCCAAGGTATTTAAAAATTATGATGGATAAACAATTTATTAATAACATAGAAGAGATTAGAATAGAGGGGCATACGAGTTCATTTTGGGGTAATATTAAAGGTGATATAGCTTATTTGAATAATATGGAACTTTCTCAAGCTAGAACAAGGGAAGTGATAAAATATTTATTAAATTTAAACTTAAATGAAAAAGAGAAAGAATGGTTAAAAAAACATTTTAGGGCTATAGGTTTTTCTTCAGCAAAACCATTAAACGATAAAAGCCAAACTTTGCAATATGGAGAAAAAGAAAATTTTATAAAATCTCAAAGAGTTGAATTTAGAGTTAGAACAAATATAGAAAACAAAATAGTAGAAGTTGTTGATAAATAATAATGAATATAGAACTTATATTAAAACCTATAACAGATTTAAGAATTAAAATTGGAGCAACATTACAACATATAGATATTTCTTATATTAAAAATTTTATTAGTGCAGAAGAAATCAAATTATTAGAAACTCAAGGTATAGATGTTGGTATAAATGATGTTAAAGTTATTAGTGATGGTACTTTTTCATATAAGAATCGTAGAGTACTGATTTATATAAGAGATGTATCTCCTTTATATAAAGAAAATGATATTAATAGCTCTTTGCCAAGATATCATTTGTGTTATTGCGATGCATATCAAAAGATGTTGTCTAATAATAGAAAACATAGATATGTAGTTAGTAGTAGAGATGATGGTATTTTTTGGCTTAATTTTTTTGGTTTTAGTAATAATACTATGATAAAAACTAAGAGTGAAGAAAGAAAATTACAAGTTTGTATGTATTGCTTAAGAAAATTAAATTGGTGTAATGTCAATCAGGTTTCAAATGATAAGCGTTTAATGATAAGAAATAATTTTAGTTTAAAAGATTTTTTTGAAAAATATCCAAAAAATATTATTAACTCTAAAAATCATTTTAGTGATAAAATAGCCCCGTTAAATATCTATTCTGATGATTGGAATAATATTTCTTATGATATAAGAAGTAAAGCTCAATGGAAATGTCAAAAATGTCATAGAGATTTTTCAAAAAATCGAATAGGGTTAGATGTGCATCATATTAATGGACAGAAAAATGACAATAGATTAAATAATTTAATGGTGTTATGTAAAGATTGTCATTCTAAGGAACCTATGCATGAGCACTATCTATAACAGGAACTAAAATAATGTTTAAAGCAATATTTCAATTTTTATCAGATGTGATTAAAGATATTAATTCAGATAAGATTTGGGACTCTAGGGGTGGAATTTGTAAAACTAGAACTAATGGTAAATATGGATTTATGGATGATAAAGGCAAGGTAATTATTAGTCCTTGTTTTGATGCAGTTTATGATTTTAGCGAAGGATTGGCGTTAGTTGAGTTAAATAATAAATATGGTTTTATCAATAAAAATGGTAAAATTGTTATAGATCTTAAGTTTGATTTAGCGTATCCTTTTCATAGGGGATATGCAAAGGTAAAAATTAAGAAAAAATGGGGAGTTATTAATAAAGATGGTGATATAGTTTTACAGCCAGTATTTGATAGTGTTCTAGGGCTTGATAAAAGTGGTAAGGCATTTTTTGTTACATTTAAAGGTGTGACAGGCTTCATTGACAAAAATGGAAATTTTACTGAATTATATTAAAATATAATTTTATACATGAAATCTTAGCAAATTATATCTTTTACATTTTCACATTAAGGCATTAAAACAATATCCACCAAATCATTTTCTTTTATATTATCATGTGCTATCATAAGTGCGGCTTTGTGGTTAAGGTTGTTGATGATGGCACTTGAGCCTTGTTTTTTGCCTTTTAAATTGGCATAAATTTTTCCATCTTTAAATTCTACATTACAAGCTACAAATTCTAAATGCGGACTTTTTTTCTTATAGTCAGTATTTGCAAATGCTTTAAATACATAGTCTTTTTCTTGTAAAAGCCAAGCATTTAAAAGTTCTCTTACATATAAATTAAACATCACCATAGCCGAGTATGGAAAACCCGGTAGGGCAAAGATGAATTTGTCTTCAAATTTGGCTATTTTGATGTGTTTACCAGGCTTTACATTGACTTTGTCTAAGATGATTTCATACTCTTTAACAGCTTGCTTTAAAAAGTCAAAATCCCCCATGGAAACTCCACCGGTGGTAACTAAAATATCACACGCATTAAGTGCTTGCTTTAAAACACTTGGAGTTTTTTGCATATCATCCTTTAAAAGTGGGAAAATTCTAGCTTCAGCACCAAGTTTTTTTGCCATATTAGCTATGGCTACATGGTTTGATGAGCGAATTTGTGCAGGGTGCTCTAAGCTTTCGCCCAAGTCTTTGATCTCACTTCCACTACTTAGCACGCCTATGATAGGTTTAGCAAAAACACTAATGTGAAAATATCCAAGCTCGGCTAAAAGTGCTATCTCGCTATAGCCTAGTTTTGTACCTTTGGTGAGTAAAATTTCATCTTTGGTGTAGCTCTCACCCACCTTTCTTACAGCAAAGCCTTGTGGAACTTTTTCTTTTACATAAACCATGTTATTTTTAACTTCTACTTTTTCAACAGGTATTAAGGTATCACAACCCTCACTCATCAAAGAGCCTGTAAAGGTTTTAACACATTCTTTATTTTGTATTTTAAAGCTTGGAAAAACTCCCGCAGGTGCTTCACCTATGATAGACAAAGGCTCATCTTGCTCACTAAATTTAATCGCATAGCCATCCATAGAAGCTGTGGGAAATTGAGGGTTGTTAGTAGAAGCTTTGATATCTATGGCTAAAATTCTATCTAAGCACTGTGTTAAAGCGATGTTTTCTATCTTTTCATATGTTTGTATGTGTGAATGAAGTATGTCTAAACTTTGGCTATAAGAAGTTAGCATTTTAGTCCTTAGTGCTTAAAATTCCTGCTCCTTGAAGTTTCAAAGAGCGTTCTTTGGCATAAATTTTTTCGCCATTAATGATATCATATTTCCATATAGGTGCGCTTGCTTTAAAATCTTCTACAAAATCATTAATTAGCTTAAGTCCTAGTTTTCTTTGTTTGCTTAAAACCCCAGCAAAATAAGAACTCTCATGTACCTTAACCTCGCCGATAGAGTGAGCAAACATCAAGCTTACATTTTCATTTGCAAGTTTTTGGCACCATTTTTCAAACCAAGTTTTTAATAAAGGCTCATATATATCAAAACTCAAAGCCTCAATCTCATCTTCGGCCCTCACTATACCGCAAAATGTGATCAAAGCTCCGCAGTTTTTATCTTTAGCATATTCATACCATCTAGCATAAATGCTAGGAATTTCTAAGGCTCCTTGATGTAATTCAAACATAACTCATCCTCCACAAACCGGCGGTAATAAGCATATTTTATCCCCATCTTTTAAGGTAGTTTCATCATTAAAAACCATTTCATCGTTTAAGGCAACTGCACAAAGCTCAAGCCATTCTTTTAAGCTTTCATCTTGTCCTAAAATTGCTTTTAATTCTTTAAGATTATTTACATTTAGCTCTAAGCTTTCTTTGTTAATTGGCCCTAGAAATTCAACTTTTACCATTTTTTACCTTTATTCTTTGATTTCTAAAATTCCCATCATTCCAAGATCTTCATGCTCTAAAATATGGCAGTGAAACATTCTAATACCGGTAAATTTTTGACTCATTCTAAGTCTTAATTCTTCCCCAGGTCTTACATTAATCGTATCTTGTAATGCTCTGAATTTTGCTTTTGTTATTTTACCCTTAAATTTAGAAGATATGAGTTCAAATTGTGTTCCGTGTATATGAAAAGGATGATCCATATGTGAAGAATTTTTTACTACCCATTCTTCTACTTCATTTAATTTTGAGGTTAAATCCGTTCTATTCATATCAAATGTTTTACCATTGATTAAAAACATAAAAGCAAGGCTTTTTTTGATTTCTTCTTCACTTTTTTTACTAATACCATGCATTTGCATATGATCTTCACTCATAATCACTTCTTTAAAGCTTGTGGCTTCTTTTAAAGGTGGAAATTCGCGTAATTTCTCCGGTATGTTTTCTATAGTTTTTTCTACTTTAAGATCAGCTAACATAAGAGTGTAAGGTTCTTCTTTAACAAGCATTTTATCGCGGTCATAATAAATGCTTTCAAGTTTAAAATCACCTTTATTTGCTTTGATTAGTACTTCTACTCTTGAAGCAGGACTTAAAAATAACTCATCTAATTCAATACCTTTTTCTATAAGCCCTCCATCAGTTCCTACTAAAATAAATTTAGCACCTTTAATGCGTAAATTTAAATATCTTGCCGCACAAAAATTATAAATACGAATTCTTTGAGCTTTGTCAAGTGTTATTTTTGGCTTTAATTGTCCATTGATAAGAACTAAATTTCCTTCTCTACCATTTAGCCAATCAAATAAATTATTATCAGGAATTTGTGCATTTTCATCTAAACGCAAATCGCTAATCACCCAATCTTGTTCTTGTAAATGCGACAATGCATCTTTTTTAGCTTTTACTACAAATACCCCTGCTAAACCTTTATAAACTTGCTTTGCTGTGGTATAGTGTGGGTGTGGATGATACCAGTAGGTTCCTGCTGAATTTTCTCCAAGTTTAAAGCGATAAATTCTTTCTCTACCAGGCATGATAGGATCATGTGGATTACCATCTTGTTCAGGCGGTATGTCAAGTCCATGCCAGTGGATAGTAGTTGGTTCTTTTAAGCTATTTTTTACCAAAATTTCTACAGTGTCGCCTTCATAAACTTCTATTTTAGGTCCAGGTATAGAGCCATTATAAGTAAAGCATTTTGTTTTTTTACCTTTAACAAGTTCTATTTGACTTTCTTTGATTTCTATACTTGATCTAAAGAAATTTTTCTTTGTACTCGTATTTTTTAGAAGTTTTAAATTTGCTAATGTTTGGTTGCTAGGAAAGTTTTTTGCATCGAGCAGTTTAATATTTGGATTTTCTAGTTTAATAAAAGAAGTATCGATTTCTTTTATATCTGTTTGTGTATGTTTTGAGTGCATATTATGATGAGAATGATCTCCCATTGCATAAGCACTACTAATACTTGCTAAACTTAAAGCATTAAATTTTAAAAATAACCTTCTGTCCATTAAATTTTTACTCCTAAATTAATTTTGATTATAACTATTATTTGATTAATGATTGTAAATTATAAAAACAAGATATAATTTTAATATGATTTGCTATACAAGTGGTTTTAAATCAAAAATTAAGGAAAGATATGCTAATTAAAAATCATTTAGATAAAGACTTTCAAACTCCTGCTTATATTTTAGAAGAAGATAAACTTAGAAAAAATTGTGAACTTTTGGCTAAAGTGAGCGAGCAAAGTGGAGCAAAAGTTTTACTTGCTCTAAAGGGTTTTGCTTTTTCAGGTGCTATGGATATAGTGGGTGAGTATTTATCAGGCTGTACTTGCAGTGGGCTTTGGGAAGCTAAATTTGCAAAAGAATATATGGATAAAGAAATTCATACTTTTTCACCTGCTTTTAAAGATGATGAAATAGATGAAATCATAGATCTTTCACATCATATAGTATTTAATTCTTTTAATCAGTTTAAAAAATTTAAAGACAAAGCAAGTAAAAAGTCTCTTGGTTTGCGTTGTAATCCAGAGCTTTCAGTGGCTCCAAAAGAACTTTATAATCCTTGTGGTAGATTTTCAAGACTAGGAATTCGTGCGATTGATTTTGAAAATGAAGATTTAAGTGCTATAAGTGGGCTTCATTTTCATGCTTTATGTGAAGAAAGTGCGCATTCTTTAGAGCTTGTGTTAAATGCTTTTGAAGCTAAATTTTCAAAATTTATTAAAAATATGAAATGGGTTAATTTTGGTGGGGGTCATCACATTACAAAAGAAGGCTATGACACGCAAAAACTAATCGATCTTTGTAAAAAATTTAGCGATAAATATGGGGTGCAAGTGTATCTTGAGCCAGGTGAAGCTATAGGTTGGCAGTGTGGGACTTTAGTTGCAAGTGTGATAGATATAGTAGAAAATGAGAAAAAAATAGCTATTTTAGATACTTCAAGTGAAGCTCATATGCCAGATACTATCATCATGCCTTATACAAGTGAGGTTTTAAATGCTAGAATTTTATCAAGCCGTGATGGGGAAAAATATAGCGAGTTAAAAGAAAATGAATTTGCTTATTTACTTGGTGGTAATACTTGCTTAGCAGGGGATATCATGGGTGAGTATGCTTTTAATCAAGAGTTAAAAATAGGGCAAAAAATAGTATTTTTAGATCAAATTCATTATTCTATAGTTAAAAACACCACTTTTAATGGAGTAAGACTTCCAAATTTAATGTTCTTGGATAAGAATGAAAATTTATCTATGGTAAGAGAATTTGGCTATGAAAATTATTCAAAAAGAAACTAAAAATTGAGTTTTTTTGTAGTTTTTTGCAAATTTATGTTTTTTAAATAAAACTTTTTTTAAAATAAAAATGGAAACTGAAAATTAACAAAACTACAACGCTAAGCTTTGGCTAGTGTGTAATGTTTAGGAGTAATTTATGCATAGGGTTATACTAGCTCTTTTAGCCTGTTTTAACTTTCTATTTGCTCAAGAAAATTTTGAAGTTAAAAATACTCAAATTTGGGATGTGCAAAGAGTGATGAATATAGAAAGTTATCAAAATTTTGGTGCTTTGTGGACTAAACTACAAGGTGAATATATTGCAAGTGCTGTTTTGATTATACTTATAGTGGTAATTTCAGCTTTTGCATTGCATTATATGGTCATAGGTCCAAAGAAATTTTCTCATGATGGTAAGAAAATTTATGCCTTTTCGGTATTTGAAAGATTGTTTCATTTTGTAGCGGCAATTTCTTGGATTATCCTTGTGCCAACCGGTCTTATTATGATTTTTGGATCATATTTTGGTGGTGGATTTTTTGTAAGAATGTGTAAAAACTTACATGGCATTGCTACTATTTTATTTATCATTTCTATCATTCCTATGCTTTTATGTTGGATTAAAAGAATGCTTCCTGCAAGTTATGATTTAAGATGGATGATGATGGTTGGTGGATATTTAAGTAAAGAGAAAAAACCTGTGCCTGCTGGCAAGTTTAATTTTGGTCAAAAATCTTGGTATTATATAGCTGTTTTTGGTGGATTTTTGATGATAATCACCGGTGCGTTTATGTTTTTCCTTGATTTTAATTCTACTTCTTTACAATCTATTTTTGGAATTTCTCATATAGATATTTTAAGAGCTTCAGCTATCATCCATAATATTTTGGGTATTTTATGTGCGGTATTTTTTGCTATTCATATTTATATGGCTGTATTTGCTATTAAAGGAAGTATCCACTCTATGATTAGTGGTTATAAAGAAGAAGAGGAAGTTTATATTTTACATTCTTATTGGTATAAAGAATTAAGCGATAAAAAACAAATCAACCCATCATTTACTTACGATTCTAAAGCAAAATTTTAAAATCTCACTTGATTTTTTTAAATTTTCCTTGTTATAATCAAATAAAAATAACAAGGAAAATTAATGATACAAGATATTGATCTTTCGCGTAAATATTTTTATGAATTTTTTTCAAAAGCTTTTAATTTTATCGATGAAAATGAATTTAAAATTTGGCACGAGCAAGTTTTGGTTTTAGCTCAAAGTCCTTTAGATGATAGTTTAAAATCTGATTTTGAAAAACTTAGCGCATGCGATTTTGCAAGTTTTAAAGAAGAACAAAATGGAGTATTTTTTGATTTTTCTTACGTGAATGTGCCTATTAGCGCTTCTTTTTATGATGAGGGTAGAGATGATGGCAAAATGAAGCTTCAAGCCTGTGAAATCATTAGAAAAACCAAATTTAGAAAAAAAGAAGATTGCAGACAAAGTGAAGATGAATTTGGCTTTTTGTTTGCTTTTATGGCAAGTATTATTGAGCATGATTTAAAAGTTGCACAGCAATTATTTCGCTTTGTGATAAATCCTGTAATAGATGAGTTTATAGAAAAATTACAAATCCATAAAAACTCAAATTTTTACATTGCTATTGCCAATATTATGAAAGTCTTTTTTACAAACGAAAGAGCTTATTTAGAAGTACAAGCACCTGTAAAAAAAGAAGGTAAAAGTATAGCAGATGAAGCTTTACAAAGACTTCCTTACGAACCAAGACTTCCTACTAAATTTAGTAAAACAAATATAGAAGAACTTAGCAAATTATAAAAATAAATATGTATTTTGTTACCAAAATACATATTATCAAAATCATCTTTTTATGAAAATAGAAATTAAATAAAATCTTAAGTGAAAATATGCAAAAGTTATAATGTTTAAGTGTGTAAATACTTTGAAAATAAGTATTTATAGTTATTCTTTACTTTTATTTCAAAGGAGAGAACATGGAGGCCAATCAAAGAAGGGATTTTTTAAAAAAATCTTTGAAAATTGGTGCTTTAGGGGTAGTAGCTGGAGCGAGCGTTAATGCTTTAGCCAAAGATGATTACCAAGAGCAAAATACCGTAGTTTTAGGAAAAAGTACCAAAAAAGAAGTGCTTTATAAAAAAACTATGCATTGGGAAAAATACTACAAAATAGCTTACTAATTAAGAAAGGAAGAAGATGGCATTAGCAAGAAGAAATTTTCTTAAGCTTGCTGGTATTGCTGGTCTTGGAAGTGCGGCTTTTGGTAGTGAAAACAAAGCTATTAGAGCTGCAAGCGAACAAGAAGTAGCAAATCCTTATCCAGATTCTAAGATTGTTAGAACAATCTGTAGTATCTGTAGTGCAGGCTGTGGAATTAAAGCAGAAGTACAAGATGGAGTTTGGGTGCGTCAAGAAAACGCTATAGAACATCCTATTTCTCAAGGATCACACTGCTGTAAAGGGATAGATCAAATCGATCTTACTAAATCAAAACAGCGTATTAAATATCCTATGAAAAAAGAAAACGGTAAATGGGTGCGTTTAACTTGGGAGCAAGCTATCAATGAAATTGGTGATAAAATGCTTGAAATCCGTAAAGAAAATGGACCTGATAGCGTTATGTTCTTGGGTTCGGCTAAATTTAATAACCAACAAGCTTATTATTTTAGAAAATTTGCAGCATTTTGGGGTACTAACAATATAGACCACGTTGCTAGAATTTGACACAGCGCAACAGTCGCCGGTGTGGCGAATACATGGGGTTATGGCGCTATGACAAATCATTTTGGTGATGTGACTAAACATTCAAAAATGATGATTATTTTTGGTGCAAATACTGCTGTGGCTAATCCTATTGGATTTAAACACTTATTGCAAGCAAAAGATCGTAATAATGCTAAATTGGTAGTTGTAGATCCTGTATTTACAAAAACTGCAGTACATGCTGATGAATATGTAAGAATTCGTCCAGGTACAGATATAGCTTTAGTTTATGGTATGCTTCATTTGATCTTCAAAAACGGTTGGGAAGATAAAGAATTAATAAAAACCAGAACTTATGGGGTTGAAGAAATAAAAGCAGAAGCTGCTAAATGGACTCCTGAAGTTGTAGAAGATGTAACAGGTGTTCCGGCTGCTCAACTTGAAAAAATCACAAGAATGCTAGCTACAATCAAACCTGCTACGCTATTTTGGGCTTTAGGTATTACTCAACACTCAGTAGGTAGCTCTAACACAAGAATTCTAGCTATCTTGCAACTTGTTCTTGGTAATATAGGTAAACCAGGCGCAGGAACAAACATCATCAGAGGACATGATAATGTTCAAGGTGCTACTGATATGGGTTGTTTGGCTGATACTTTACCAGCTTATTATGGACTTGATGATAATGCTTGGAATCACTTCTCTAATGTATGGAATGTTGAGAGAGAGTATTTAAATTCAAGATTTTATTCTAAAGAATGGATGCATGAAAAAGGCTTTTCGCTAGCAAAATGGTGGCAAGGCGTTTTACATGAAGAAAAAACTTATTCTAACTCACCTATCCGCGTACTTTGGGTGCAAGGAACAGGTATTACTTCTATGGCACATACGGTAAAAATTCAAGAAGCACTTAAAAAACTTGATATGATCGTAATTGCTGAGCCTTTTGTAAATGAAGTAGCAGTTTTAGCAGATCGTCCAGATGGTATTTATATTATTCCTGCTTCAACCCAATTTGAAACAGAAGGTTATGTAACAGCGACTAACCGTGCTATGCAATGGCGTTCTCAAGTAGTAAAACCAATTTATGAAAGTAAAGAAGATCAAGAGATTATGTTTGCTTTTGCTAAAAAATTTGGTTTTTATAAAGAATACACTCGTGGTATGAAAATGGAATTAAAAGATCATAAACTTGTACAAACAAGAGATGATAATGATGATAATTTCATATGGCCTGATGATGCTACAAGAGAAATGAGTAATGGTCTTTTAAGTATAGGCTTAAGAGGTATTTCAGCTGAACGTCTAAGAAAACACCAACAAAATTGGGAACATTTTGATCCTGATACTCAAAGAGGTATTGGCGGTGAAGTTAAAGGTGAATATTATGGTTTACCTTGGCCTTGTTGGGATAAACAACACCCAGGTACTTCTATCATGTGGAATACAGATATTCCTTATGAAGAAGGTGGTATGGGCTTTAGAAATCGCTTTGGTTTAGAGCATGATGGGCATTCTCAATTAGCAGATGAGGCCTTTACTCCAAAAGGATGTAAAGTTAAAGGTGGCTACCCGCAAATCACTAAAGAAAATATCGAAAAAGTGTTTAATATCAAACTAAGCGATAAAGAAAAAGAATTAATGGGCGCTAGCTGGAGCACAGATATTTCAGGTATAATCTTAGAAAAATGTAGAGAAAAAAGTGCTTGTTGTTTAGGTAATGCAAGAGCGAGAATGAAAGTTTGGGAATTTGCTGATCCTATTCCACTACATAGAGAGCCTATTCACTCGCCTCGCTGGGATTTGGTTAAAAAATATCCTACTTGGGGTGATCAAGAGAAAAACTTTAGGGTTGAGAGTAAATTTATTAGCGAGCAACAAAAAACAGATTGGAGTAAAGAGTTTCCAACTATTATTTCAAGTATGCGCTTAGTAAATTTAAGTGGCGCGGGTATGCTTGAGAGAACTAGTAAATATCTTGCTGCAATCACACCTGAGATGTTTGCTAATGTGCACCCTGAACTTGCTTTAAAATATGGTATAAATGATGGTGATATGATGTGGATTCACTCGCCACAAGGTACTAAGATTAAAGTAAAATGTGTGCATAATCATTCAGTTACACCAGATAGAATTTGCTTGCCTTATAATTTTGCAGGTATTATGCAAGGAGTGGATTTAAGTTACAATTATCCTGAAGGTACTAAGCCTTATACTATAGGGGAAAGTTCTAACACGGTTACTAACTATGGTTTTGATATAAATACGCAAATTTCTGAGTTTAACGCAGGGCTTTGCAGACTTGAAAAGGCTTAAGGGGTAAGTTATGGCTAGAATGAAATTTTATGTAGATAATAATCGCTGTATTTCTTGCTTTGCTTGTCAAGTAGCTTGTTCAAGTGCGCATGAAGTACCAGTGGGAATTAATAGAAGAAAAGTAATCACTCTAAATGAAGGTATAGAAGGCAAAGAGTTTTCAACAACTCTTGCTTGCCAACATTGTACAGACGCTCCATGTGAGCAAGTTTGTCCTGTAAAATGCTTTTATATTAGAGCTGATGGTATTGTTTTACATGATAAAAAAACTTGTATAGGTTGTGGATATTGTCTTTATGCATGTCCTTTTGGCGCTCCACAATTTCCAAGAGATGGTGCTTTTGGCATTAAGGGTGAAATGGATAAATGTACTATGTGTGCAGGTGGTCCTGAGCCTACTAACTCTCATGAAGAAAGAGAGCTTTATGGACAAAATCGTATTGCAGAAGGTAAAGTACCTATGTGCGCTGCGGTTTGTTCTACAAATGCACTTTTGGTTGGTGATGCAGCTGAAGTTAGTGCAATGTATAGAAAAAGAGTTTTACTCAAGGGTCAAAACTTAGGACTTGATGCAAAATAACTCAAAGGGTGTTTACAAGCACCCTTTTTTACTACTTATAATCCAAGGTTAATTCATGGAAGAGCTAATTTTACAAATTCAAAAAAATCTTGATGAAAATAATAAACTTACTTGTAAAAAAGCACTAGAACTTTTAAAACAATACTCTAAAGAAGATTTTCAAGCCATTATAAAAGAATTAGGCGTAAAAATTTCAGATTGTGAGCTAGGTCAATTTGGCAAGTTAAATAAAAATATAGCAAAAAGTGAAATTTTGGAAAAATTAGAAACAAAATTAGATTCTAAGCGTCGCATATCATGTAAAGATGCTTTAGAATGTGCTAAAGACTTTAACATGGCTGATATGAGAGCTACGCTTAAAACTTATAAGATTGATGTTAAATACTGTGAACTTGGTTGTTTTGAAGAAAAAAAGGGTAAAAAATTTCATGTAAAAAGTAAAATTTGGGTAGAAAATCCTGATGGAGAATTGCTTTTTGGTAAAGGTAAAACAGATATTTTAGAATTAGTAGGAGAATGTGGAAGTATTTCTCAAGCAGCTAAACAACTAGGGATTAATTATAAAAAAGCATGGCTTTATATACAAGATTTAGAAAAAAATATGAAAGAAGAATTACTTATTGCTAAAAAAGGAAGAGGAAGTGAGTCAGGTAGCAAACTTACTCCAAGAGCTTATGAGTTAATTCAAAATTTTAAAATTTTACAACAAGATGTAGAAGAATACACCAATAAACGCTTTAAAGAATTATTTTTCAA
Organism: Campylobacter sp. CNRCH_2014_0184h; assembly: GCF_025772985.1. Classification (NCBI taxonomy): domain Bacteria; kingdom Pseudomonadati; phylum Campylobacterota; class Epsilonproteobacteria; order Campylobacterales; family Campylobacteraceae; genus Campylobacter; species Campylobacter sp. CNRCH_2014_0184h. The sequence goes on from NZ_JAKMTB010000003.1 coordinate 186,180, forward strand.
GAAAAATCAAGAAAAAGATAAAACTTAATTTGAATACAAGTTATAACAATATATCATTAAATAAAAAAGGTAAAAGATGAAAATTGATTGTAGAGATTTAGCTTGTCCACGTCCTGTGATAGAAACAAAAAAAGCTTTAGAAGAGTTAAAAGAAAATGAAAATTTAGAAATTCTTTTAAACTCTCAAGCTTCTAAAGAAAATGTAATGAGATTTTTAAAATCTTTAAATTTGGAATTTAATGTTAAAGATTTAGATGATGAGAGTATTATTAGCATTGTAAAAGATGGCAATATAGCTCATAATCAAGAACAAAATTTACAAGAATACAATGTGTTATTTTTAAAAAGCGATAGGGTAGGTGAGGGAGAACTTGGAAAAAATCTAATGCTAGGTTTTTTAAAAACCCTAAAAGATTTACCAAATAAACCTGCAAAAATCCTTTGTGTTAATGATAGTGTTTTGATGAATACTGATTGCTCTCATATGGCATTTGAAGCCATGAAAGAACTTGAAAATTTAGGAGTTGAAATTTATAGTTGTGGGGCATGTTTGGAATTTTTTGGCAAAAGCAAAGAGCTTAAAATAGGTAAAATAGGTAATGCTTATGAAATTTTAAATGAACTTTTTGGAAAGGCAAAGATTATCTCTTTATGATATATAAAGATCAAAAACTAACCCAATATGTAAAAGCTGCGGGTTGAGCTGCCAAATTAGACTCGGTGGGTCTTGACAAAATTCTTGGCATTTTAAAACCGCATGAAAACCTTTTAAGTGGTATTGATAATAATGAAGATGCAAGTGTTTATAAGCTAAATGAAGATTTAGCTTTAGTGCAAACTCTTGATTTTATCACACCTGTGGTTGATAGCGCGTATCATTTTGGCGCTATAGCTGCTGCAAATGCCTTAAGTGATGTATTTGCTATGGGTGCTGAGGTGATTAATGCTTTAAATATTGTAGGCTTTGATACTTGTCATTTTAATAATGAAATTTTACTTGAAGTGTTAGAAGGTGCTAGAGTTAAGGTTGAAGAAGCTGGTGCTGTGCTAGTAGGTGGGCATACTATAGAAAATGATGAATTTATTTTTGGGCTTAGTGTAACAGGCGTAGTTCATCCTAAGAAATTTATAGCTAATAATAGCGCAAAAGATGGTGATGTGATTTTACTTACTAAACCTATAGGTAGTGGTATTATTAGTACTGCTATCAAGGCTGGTTTGCTAGAAAAAGCAAAGATTTTAAAAGCAGTAGAACAAATGAGTTTTTTAAATCTTTATGCAAGTCGTATTTTGAGGGAATTTAACAGTCTTAGTGCTTTAAGTGATGTTACCGGTTTTGGTCTTTTGGGACATTTAAAAGAAATGCTAAATAAAGAAATTATGATAGAAGTATATAAAAATGAAATTCCTTTAATGGATGGAGTTTTGTCAATGGCTAATATAGGGATTATCCCAGTGGGAGCTTATAAAAATAAAGATAGTCTAAAAATTTGGGTTGAAAATTTAAATGAAAAAGATGAGAATATAGTGTATTTTGATCCTCAAACTTCAGGTGGACTTTTAGCTAGTATGAGTGAAAATGAAGCAAATGAAGCTTTAAAAATTTTGAAAGATCACAATATAGAGGCAAAGATTATTGCTAGATGTGTAAGAAATACTCATAATTATTTATTATTGCGCTAATATTTTATTTACAATCAAAAATATATGTTTATATTTGTTACTTTTTTACATAAAAAAATAAATTACAAATAAATATATGTTGATTTTCGTTGCAATTTTTGTATCATAAATACATATTAACTATTAAAGTGGAGGAAAAAATGATACAAAAAGCTTTGCAATTAGCTGAAGAATTACAAAGAAAGATAGAAAGTAATATCTCTCAAAGCGAAAAAGAATTTCATGCCAAAATGCAAAAACTTTTAAACAATCCTAAAAATAAAGTAATGTTAATTGAGCTTTTAGATCGCTCTTTTAGATGTAAAGATAAAAGTGCGAGTTTTGAGCTTATAGAACATACTTTAAACAAATATGGTATAGCTGATTTTTTTAGTGCTTTTGAAAAATTTTTACTTTTTTCATTTTTAAATTTTGGAAAATTTGCACCGACTCTTAGTGTGCCATTTTTTATTAAGCATTTAAGAGAAGATACTAAAGCTATGGTTTTAGATGCAAATCCTAGTGTTTTAGAGCCTCATATGCGTAAAAGAAAAGATGAAGATAAAATCACTTTAAATGTAAATTTAATTGGTGAAGAGGTTTTGGGTGAAGCTGAGAGTGCTTATAGGATGAAAAAATACGAAGAAGCATTAAAAACAAGCTATATTACTTATATTTCTATTAAAATTACTACCATTTTTTCCCAAATCAATATCATTGATTTTGAATACTCTAAAGATGAGGTGGTAAAAAGATTGGATAAATTATATGCTCTTGCTTTAGAGGAAGAAAAAAAGCAAGGTGTGTCTAAATTTATCAATCTTGACATGGAAGAATTTAGAGATTTAGAATTAACCGTTGAAGCTTTTATGGAAAGTGTTGCAAAATACGATATTAAAGCAGGTATTGTTTTGCAAGCTTATTTGCCTGATTCTTATGAGTATTTGAAAAAACTTTTTGCCTTTTCTAAAGAAAGAGTTTTAAAAGGTATGAAGCCTATAAAAATTCGCTTTGTTAAAGGAGCGAATATGGAAAGTGAAGAAACTATAGCTTCACAAAGAGGTTGGGCTCTACCTACTTTTTATAAAAAAATTGACACTGATAGTAATTATAAAAAAATGCTTGATTTTGTCTTAGAGGGAGATAATCATAAATATATTAATATAGGTATTGCAAGTCATAATTTATTTGAAATTGCTTATGCTTATACTAGAATTTCACAAGCTGGAGCTTTATCATCTTTTACTTTTGAAATGCTTGAGGGTATGAGTTTACAATGCTCTTATGAGCTTTCTAAAATGCATGATCTTATACTTTATGCACCAGTTTGTGATGAAGCACATTTTAACAATGCTATTGCATACTTAGTAAGAAGACTTGATGAAAATACTAGTGAAGATAATTTCATGAGATATTTTTTCAATCTTAAAATTAATGATAAAAATTGGCAAATACAAAAAGAATTATTTCTAAAATCTTTAGAAGGTGTTGCTAGTTTGGATAATTCTACCCATAGAACTCAAGATAGAAATAATGAAACAAAGGCTATTAGTTCTTATGAGAGTAAAGAATTTAAAAACGAACCTGACACAGATTTTATCTTAAAAGCAAATAGAGAATGGGCTAAGGGTATAAGAGCTAAGTATGAAAATTTAGAAAATTATGATGTCTATCCAGTTGCAAAAGAAGAAATTAAAAACGAAAATTTACAAGTAGTAGAAGTTAAAGATAAAATCAAAAATCGCACTATAGGTAAAGCACACTTAGCAGGCCAAGCAGAGATCAAATACGCTTTAGATGTAGCTAAGAGCTCAAATTTTAGTGATTTAAGTCATGATGAAATTTATAAAATTTTAGCAAAAACTGCTCAACTTGTTAGAGAGCGTAGAGGAGATTTAATAGGTATAGCAGCTTTAGAAGTAGGAAAAACTTTCTTAGAAATTGATCCTGAAGTTAGTGAGGCTATAGACTTTTTAGAATTTTACCCACATTCTTTAGAAAAATTAAAAGAGCAAAATCCAAATACGACTTTTAAAGCAAAAGGCATAGGCGTGGTGATTGCGCCATGGAATTTCCCAGTAGGTATTTCAGTAGGAACCATAGCAGCGCCTTTGGCCGCAGGAAATAAAGTGATATATAAACCATCATCTTTATCGATGTTAACAGGTTATATGCTTTGTAAATGCTTTTGGGATGCAGGAATTCCTAAGGATGCTTTGATTTTCTTACCTGCTAAAGGTAGTGATATATCAAAATACTTACTTGTTGATCAAAGTGTGAAATTTTCAGTATTAACTGGTGGAGAAGAAACTGCTTATGCAATGCTCAAAGCTAATCCAACCTTGCTTTTAAGTGCCGAAACAGGCGGTAAAAATGCAACCATTGTTTCTAAATTTGCTGATCGTGATAGTGCGATTAAAAATATCATTCATTCAGCTTTTTCAAATTCAGGTCAAAAATGCTCTGCTACTTCTTTGCTAGTTTTAGAAGAAGAAGTTTATAATGATGAAGAGTTCAAAAAGACTTTGGTAGATGCTGCTAGTTCTATGGCGGTTGGAAATCCATTTGTGTTTAAAAATAAACTTGGAGCTTTAGCAGATAAACCAGATGTGAAATTACAAAAAGCTTTAGATGAATTAGCTCCGTATGAAAGTTGGGCTTTAAAACCTAAATTTATAGATGATAATCCTTATCTTCTAACTCCAGGGATTAAGTATGGTACTAAAAAAGGTGATTTTACGCACATGAATGAGCTTTTTGCACCAATTTTAACTGTAATGAAAGCAAAAGATTTAAAAGAAGCTATTGATATAGTAAATTCTACAGGTTATGGACTTACAGCAGGATTTGAAAGTTTAGATGAGAGAGAATGGGAGTATTTTCATACTCACATAGAGGCAGGAAATATTTATATTAATAAACCAACAACAGGAGCTATAGTTCTAAGACAACCTTTTGGTGGTATTAAAAAATCAGCCATTGGTTTTGGTAGAAAAGTTGGAATTTATAATTACATTACCCAATTTTTAGATATAGAGCAAAGTCAAGCTGATCAAAATGTTTTAGACAATGAATTAGTATCAAATTTAAATGCTTTAAGCTTGGATTTAAATGAGAAAGATAAAGCCGATTTTGAAGTCATTAAAGCTATGGCAAGAAGCTATGCTTACCACGCAAAACATGAATTTGCAAGTGCGAAAGATTATGTCAATATAAGAGGCGAGGATAATCTTTTCTCTTATACAAAGGTTAAAAATATCGCCTATAGAGTGCATAAAGATGATAGCTTAAAAGATATTTTAGGAGTTATTTTAGCAGCTAGTGTGCTAAATATTGATCTTATTTTAAGTTATGATGAACATGAAAAAATAGATCTTGTGCAAAAGATTAATCAAAAAATTAGTTCAAAAACTTTATTCCTTAAAGAAAGTAAAGAAAATTTCATTAGCAAAATAGCTGATTATGAAAGAATTCGTTATTTTGCTCCATTAGATGTTAATGATGAAATTTTCATAAAGGCAGCAAGTTGCGCAAAAATCATCGCTAATGCTAAGCCTTTAATGAATGGACGTTTTGAGTTGCTTTTATATCACAATGAAAAAGCTTTAAGTATATCTTTCCATCGTTATGGAAATCTAGGCATTCGTGCTTTAAAATAATATAAAAAGGAGATAAAATGGAGGTTGTTCAAATTAATACTCAAATTGCGATAATGTTTGTCGCTTATTCAGCATTAATGCTTTTTATCGGATTTTATTTTTATAAACAAAATAAAAATTCAGAGGACTATTTTTTAGGTGGTCGTTCTATGGGGCCGGTAGTTTCAGCACTTAGTGCTGGAGCTTCTGATATGAGTGGATGGCTTTTAATGGGTTTGCCAGGAGCTTTATATGTAAGTGGCTTAGCTGAAAGTTATATTGCAATAGGTCTTAGTATAGGAGCGTTTTTAAACTGGGCCTTTATAGCAAAAAGACTTAGAATTTATACTAGCGTGATTGCAAATTCTATTACCATTCCAGATTATTTTGAGACAAGGTTTGATGATGATAAGCATATATTAAGAGTGGTTTGTGCTATTGTTATTTTAATTTTCTTTACTTTTTATGTTTCTTCAGGACTTGTAGGTGGAGCAAAACTTTTTGAAGCAACTTTTGGAATTCAATATGATTATGCTTTAACCACAGGAACTGTGATTATAGTTGCTTATACATTTTTGGGTGGATATAAGGCAGTTTGTTGGACGGATTTGATTCAGGGTTTATTAATGATGAGTGCCTTGATTATCGTGCCTATAGTGATGATTTATCATTTGGGTGGCTTTAGTGAAGCTGTTAATATAGTCAAAGAAATTAAGCCAAATACTTTTTCTATGGGAGAAGGATTAAGCTTTTTAGGCATAGTTTCAGCGCTTTCTTGGGGGCTTGGATATTTTGGTCAGCCACATATTTTGGTGCGTTTTATGTCTATACGCTCAACTAAAGACATCCCAACTGCTACTTTTGTAGGAATTTCTTGGATGGTTATATCTTTAATTGGTGCTTGTTTGATAGGTGTTTTAGGTATAGCTTATGTGAGTAAATTTGAACTTAGTTTACAAGATCCTGAAAAGATTTTTATCGTAATGTCACAATTACTTTTTAATCCTTGGATAGCAGGTATTTTATTAAGCGCTATTTTGGCAGCTATTATGAGTACAGCAAGTTCACAATTGCTTGTTTCAAGTTCGACTATAGCAGAAGATTTTTATAAAAGAATTTTCAATAAAGAAGCGTCTAATAAAATGGTAATGACTTTAGGTAGATTTGGTGTTTTAGCAGTGGCTGTGATAGCTTTTGTTATTTCTACTGATAAAAACTCAAGCGTATTAAGCATAGTAGCTTATGCTTGGGCAGGGTTTGGAGCAAGTTTTGGTTCTGTAATGCTCTTTTCGTTATTTTGGTCAAAAATGACTAGATATGCTGCTATTGCAGGTATGATTACAGGCGCAGTTGTGGTTGTAGCATATAAAAATTTCTTGGCTGAGTGGCTTAATTTTCCTATTTATGAAATCATTCCAGGATTTTTAGCTGCATCTATTGTGATTGTTTTAGTGAGCTTGGTTACAAAAGTGCGTCCAGGAACTAAAGCAGCTTATGAAACAATGTTAAAACATCTTTAATATATATTCAAAAGCCTTTAAGGCTTTTGAATTAAAAATCTAAGCGTTGGACCATCTTGATTTATTTCTAGAATTTCAAAACCACGATTTTTAGCATCTTGAGGTATAGAATTGATACTTTGCGGGCAATCACATAAAATTTCTAAGACTTCACCTGATTTTAGTTCTTTTAAGGCTTCAATAGTAGCTATAGCAGGGTATGGACAAGCCTCACCTTCTAAATTTAAACTATAATGAATAATCATATTTTTCCTTTTTTATTTTGTTTGAAAAAGAATGATTTTTTAAACTTTAATATAAATAAAAATAAAATTGCAAATAAAGTTAAATTGATTACTAAGCCATTAAAATAACCAAATTCATTTAAAAGATGAATCTTTACTCCACCTGTTAAGAAATTTGGAAAATAATCGTAGCTTAAAGCTAATATCATAGTGCCAATAATATTTGCAATACCCACTATAATAAAATGACTTTGTCCTTCACAAGCTCGATACATCCAGCCACACTCGCATCCTCCGGCAAAAACTATCCCAAAGCCAAATAAAAAAGCACCTAAAGCAATATTTGGTGATATTTCTATTATTTTGTTAGTGTGCCCTTGTAAGATAAATGCAAAAGCTATTAAACAAGCTATAATCATACCTATTAAAGCACCCTTTATGGCATTATCCCTACCAAATAAAAATAAATCTCTAAAGCAAGAAGTAAAGCAAATTTGAGCTCTAGATATGATAAAACCAAAAACAAAGCCAAATATTAACGCTAAAGGAAGAATACTTTCTTTGTTTTTAATATTTAAAGGCTGTTTTTGTAGTATAAATACAACATAAGTTATAAAAATTATAAATACACCAAGTCCTATATAAAAATATATCTTTGCAGTTTTATTTTGTGTTTTTAACGGTTGGTTTTCTTTACATACACGTTGTAATTTAGCTTTTGGTTTAAAAGGTGATAGATTGCAAACTTTAACAGCTAAATAAATCCCTAAAATCATAAATAAGGTAAAAACCCAAGTATGCAAAGAAAAATAAGGTAAACCTGTAAAAAAATTTGCCAAGTTGCAACCAAAGGCAAGTCTTGCACCAAAACCAGATAAAATTCCACCTATAATAGCTTGAAAAATTCGAATTTTGCTAGCAGGTAAGCGCCATTTGAATTTATTTGCTAAAAATGCAGCGCTTAAACACCCTATAAACATACCTATAAGCATAATACCATCAATTCTTGTTAAGGGGCTGCCACTTAAATTTTGCTTTTGATAATAAGAATAAGAGCTTAAGTCCATACCAAAAAATTCTAAAAACTCTCCGCCCCAGCGCGTCATTTCGCCAGTGACTGCCCAAACGCTACCAAAAATTCCAAAATAAATAGCACTTAAAATTCCAAGCATAATCATGCCTTTGGAATTATCCCAAAAATTTATAAAAAAAGATTGTTTGAAAGAATGCATTGTTGTATCCAAAAATTGTGATTGTCAAAACTTGACACTAATAAAGTTAGCATTATAGCTAATAAATTTATACAAAATAAAATATTATTAAAAATAGTTTCAATTTTACGTATTTGGTTTTTGTTTTAATTAAAAATATTAAGATATAATATCTTTTTGGAAGGTTAGCTTATCTGGTGATGGCCACTGACTTCAAATCAGATGAAAGGGTAGTTGACTACTTTTTGGGGAGTTCGATTCTCTCACCTTCTCGCCAAATTTAAGTCAAAATGGAGTTTTCATGAGTAAAGCAGATATTGTCGTTGGTATCCAATGGGGTGATGAGGGTAAAGGTAAGATAGTTGATAAACTATGTGAAAATTATGATTATGTTTGCAGGAGTGCAGGCGGACATAATGCAGGTCACACTATATGGGTTGATGGTATAAGATATGCTTTACATTTAATGCCATCAGGTGTTTTGAATAAGCAATGTATTAATGTTATAGGAAATGGAGTTGTAGTTAATCCCGATGTATTAATTAGCGAAATGGCTCAATTTGAAAATTTAGAAGGAAGATTATTTATAAGTGATAGAGCTCATTTAAATTTAAATCATCATGCTTTGATTGATCAAGCAAGAGAAAGACTTAAAGGCGATAAAGCTATAGGAACAACAGGCAAAGGCATAGGGCCAAGCTATGAAGATAAAATAAGTCGCAATGGACATAGAGTAGGGGAATTGCTAGAGCCTGAAAAACTTTGTGAAAATTTAATGAAAGATTTTGAACTTAAAAAAACTTATTTTGATGTTTTAGGTATTGCAATGCCTAGTTATGATGAAATTTTAAAAGATTTAAAACGCTTTAAAGAAGTGCTAGCGCCATATATTACAGATACCACGAGAATGCTTTGGAAAGCTTTGGATGAGGATAAAAAAGTATTGTTAGAAGGTGCACAAGGATCAATGCTTGATATTGATCATGGAACTTATCCTTATGTTACTAGTTCAACGACTATTTCAGCTGGGGCTTTAAGTGGTTTGGGTTTAAATCCAAAAGAAATTGGAAAAGTTATAGGTATAGTAAAAGCTTATACAACAAGAGTGGGAAATGGAGCTTTTCCAAGTGAAGATTTAGGTGAAAATGGTGAAAAAATAGGACTTATTGGTAAAGAAATCGGTGTAAGTACAGGTAGAAAAAGAAGATGTGGTTGGTTTGATGCGGTTGCGGTAAGATATACTGCAAGATTAAATGGCTTAGATACTTTATCATTGATGAAACTTGATGTGTTAGATGGTTTTGAAAGTGTTAAAATTTGTAAAGCTTATGAGTATAAGGGGCAAGAAATAGACTATGTGCCTTGTGATTTAGAAAATGCTAAACCTATTTATGAAGTAATGGAAGGTTGGGATAAAGTTGCAGGGATTAGGGATTATGATTTGTTACCTGAAAATGCTAAAAAATATATTAAGCGTTTGGAAGAATTAAGTGGTGTTAAAGTAGGTTATATCTCTACAAGCCCTGAAAGAGAAGATACTATCATTTTATGAAAAGCAAATATTCTTCTGTGATTAAGCTTAGAAAACAACAGCTTGATAAAGCAGAAGCAAATTTAACCAAAACAAGACAAAAGCTTTTGCAGTGTGAAGAAGAGCTTAAAGAAGCTTCAAAAACTTGCGAAAGCTTAACTTTAGCCGATAAGGGTTCGATAGCTTTGTTAAGATCGTCTTTAAAATTGCAAGAAATTGCAAGAGAAGGCAAGCAAAGGGTTAAACAAAAATTGGATTTAACCAAAAAAGAATTAGCGCATCATCAGCATTTATATAAAAAAGCTCATTTGGAATTTGAAAAAATCAAAGTTTTAGAAAATGAAGAATTAAAAAAGATTCAAAAAACCTTACAAAAAGAAGAAGAAAAATTTATAGATGAACTTGCTATAACAAGGCATTTTAATAAGGATAAATAATGAAAAAAATAATATTTTTATTAATTTTTTTAAATTTTGTAAATGCGCAACAAAATTGTGAGCAATATTTTGAAGCAAGAAAAGAACAAATGCAAGAACAAATTAGAGAATATGACGAGGCAAGACAAAGTTTAGAAGCATATAGGGCATCTTTTGAAGCTTTGCAAAAAGAAAAAATGCAAGCTTTGGTACAAAAAGAAGCTGATATTAATGCAAGTTTAGAACAAATCAAAAGCTTAAAAGAACAAAATGAACGTATATTGAAAGCAACTAGAGAAAATCTCCAAGCGATTAATGATAAAACTATGGGGCGTATTACAGAAATCTATGCAAAAATGAAAGATGTGGCTGTTGCAGGTATATTAAGTGAAATGGAACCTGATGAAGCTTCAAAAATTCTACTTTCGCTAGATCCTAGAAAAATTTCATCCATTATGGCAAAAATGGAACCTAAGAAAGCTTCAGATTTAACACTACTTTTGAAAAATTTAGATCAAAATGCAAGTTCGCAGTAAGTTTTAAGCAGTTTTTACCTTTTTTTTAGTATTATTTCAATAAAAATAAAAAGGTGAATAAATGCGTATCAAACCAGCTCACATACCTTATATAGCAAATAAAATAATACTTGATTTAATGCATTCTTCTTTTGTTAAAATTAAAGATGATAGTCAAAAACTTTTAAAAATAGCAAAAGAGATTATAGAAATAGATGTTTTAAACGAGCGTAAGCTTGATGAAAAAGCAAAAGAGCTTTTAGAAAGCCAGGAAGATGAAATCGAGTTCATGCAAATAGATAGAAAAAGTATGTTTTGGATGATTAAGAAAAAATTAGCAAATGAGTTTAAATTTATGCTTGATAGTGAAGATAGATACAATAACCTTTCTCATAAAATTTTAGAAAATTTAGTAGAAGAGGATTTGATAAATTATAATGTATCAGAAAATCGTGTGAAAAATCTCATTTTCTCAAGTATTATGTCTTATTTAAAAGAGTATGAAAATTTAGAAGATTTGGTTTATGAAAAAATTTCAAATTATAAAAGAAAGCTTATCCCAGGTTCTGAAGAATATGAATTGGTGTTTGAAAAGCTTTACCAAGAAGAGCTTAGAAAAAAGGGACTTTTATGAAAGCATATATTTATATAGAAAATGATGTTTTTTTAAGTGCAAAGGCTTTTGGAGAAAGTGGAACTTTTTTTGGTGAGCTTGTTTTTAATACTTCTTTAACGGGCTATCAAGAGATTATTTCTGATCCTTCATATGCGGGTCAATTTGTGGTTTTTTCAATGCCAGAAATTGGTATAGTTGGCGTTAATGATGAAGATAATGAAAGCAAAGAAGTTTTTGCTAGCGGTATGATTATAAGGGAATTAAATGAAGATTATTCTAATTTTAGAGCCAATGATTCTTTGAGTGCTTATTTGAAAAACCATGGCAAAATAGGACTTTGCGAAATTGATACTAGATTTTTGGTTAAAATGATTAGAGATCAAGGAAATTTAAGAGCTATAATATCTACTGAAATTAAAGACAAAGAAGAGCTTAAGAAAATGCTTCTTTCTAGTGCTAAAATCGATGAGGTAAATTATGTAGCACAAGTTAGCACTAAAAGCTCTTATAAGCATAGTAAAGGTGCTTGGAATCATAGCAACAAAACTTATGAGAATGTAAAAGCAAATGGTAAAAAAGTAGCTGTGATTGATTATGGTGTAAAAGAAAATATTTTAAATGAACTTGTGAGTGTAGGACTTGAAGTAGAGGTTTTTCCTTATAATACCAAGGCAAAAGATTTGATTGATTTATACCAAAAAGGTGCAATTCATGGGGTATTTTTATCCAATGGACCAGGTGAGCCAAAAATTTTAAAAGATGAAATTGCAGAGATTAAAAAATTAGCAGAAGCAAAAATTCCTATGCTAGGTATTTGTTTAGGGCACCAGCTTTTAAGTAATGCATTTGGTTATGAAACTTATAAGATGAAATTTGGTCAACATGGAGCAAATCATCCAGTAATTAATCTTACAAATAATACAGTAGAAATCACAGCGCAAAATCACAACTATAATGTTCCTGAAGAAATAGCAGAGGTTGCAACAATTACTCATAGAAATTTATTTGGTGATAATGTAGAGGGTGTAAAATACAAAAATTATCCTATCATTTCAGTACAACATCACCCAGAAAGCTCCTCAGGACCACATGAGAGCAAATACATCTTTAAAGAATTTTTAGAGCTTTTGTGAATTTAGATTTTATTGCTTTAGCGAGTATAGCTTTTCTTTCTAGCTTTGGACATTGTTATGGAATGTGCGGAGGTTTTATTTTAGCTTATACTCAGCTTTCAAAGCAGATCAAACTCCCTTTTTCTCTTTTGATTTTCTCTTATCATTTATCTAGAATTTTTGCCTATGTTTGTTTGGGCGTATTTTTTGGATTTTTTGGAAATTTATTTTCTTTTAGCGAATTTGCAAAAGGTATAATGCTTTTTACTATCGGGATTTTTATGGTGGTTTTAGCTTTTGCTTTAATTTTTAAAGGAAAATTGTTAGCTTTTTTTGAAAGCTCTTTAATTTTTGACTGTGTCATTAAAAAAAACATTTCAAGATTAATTCAAAATAAGTCTTTAAAAAGTACTATTTTTTTAGGCTTTTTAAATGGTTTTGTACCTTGTGGCTTGGTATATTTTTATATAGCTTTTGGAATGAGTGTACAAAATGTATACTTATCAGCGTTAATTATGCTTGTTTTTGGACTTTCAACACTGCCTGCTTTGGTATTTTTTGCTTATTTTTCTAAAACACTGAGTGAAAAATTTCAAAAAACAGCTAGTTTGATTTCTTATATTTTAATATTTTTTTATGGCTTGTATTTTTCTTATATAGGTTTTTCTTTAACTCGATAAAATTTATTATTTACTTATAATTCTTAATAGATGATTAATCATTGTGATTTTAAGCTAAAAAAGATGATAATTATCATATAATATAGTGATTGCATATTGCAGAAAAAAACTTAAGGAGAGGAAATGCACCCAGGAAATGCATTAAACTATGACTATACGGTTGCTAAATATTTTATGTTTGCTACCTTATTGTTTGGTGTTATTGGTATGGCTATTGGAACGCTTATTGCCTTTCAAATGGCTTATCCGGATTTAAACTATTTAGCTGGTGAGTATGGCACTTTTTCAAGACTTAGACCATTGCACACTTCAGGTGTAATTTTTGGTTTTATGCTCTCAGGAATTTGGGCTACTTGGTATTATATTGGTCAGCGTGTGCTAAAAGTTAGTATGGCAGAATCAAGCTTTTTAATGTTTGTTGGCAAACTACATTTTTGGCTTTATATGATCACTATGATTATAGCTGTTATTACTTTGTTTGCAGGTATTAGTACTTCAAAAGAATACGCAGAGCTTGAATGGCCACTTGATATATTGGTAGTTTTAGTTTGGATTTTATGGGGTGTAAGTATTTTTGGGCTTATTGGAATTCGCCGTGAAAAAACTTTATACGTTTCACTTTGGTATTATATAGCTACCTTCTTAGGTATAGCAATGCTTTATCTATTTAATAATATGGCTGTACCAACATACTTTGTAAGTGGAATGGGCGATTGGTGGCATAGTGTTTCTATGTATGCAGGAACTAATGATGCGTTAGTTCAATGGTGGTATGGACACAATGCTGTTGCATTTGTATTTACTGTTGGTATTATTGCTCAAATTTATTATTTCTTACCAAAAGAAAGTGGTCAGCCAATTTTCTCATATAAGTTATCTTTATTTGCGTTTTGGGGCTTAATGTTTGTTTATCTATGGGCAGGTGGACACCACTTGATTTATTCTACTGTGCCTGATTGGATGCAAACTATGGGTTCAGTTTTTTCAATTGTACTTATTTTACCTTCTTGGGGTTCAGCAATTAATATCTTGCTTACTATGAAAGGTGAGTGGAGTCAACTAAGAGAAAGTCCGTTGATTAAATTTATGATTTTAGCTTCAACTTTCTATATGTTCTCAACTTTAGAAGGTCCTATTCTTTCTATTAAATCAGTTAATGCATTAGCACACTTTACAGATTGGATTCCGGGACATGTTCATGATGGTACTTTAGGTTGGGTTGGCTTTATGACTATGGCAGCACTTTATCATATGGTGCCTAGAATGTTTAAAAGAGAACTATATAGCAAATCATTAATGGAAGCTCAATTTTGGATTCAAACTACAGGTATAGTATTGTACTTTAGTTCTATGTGGATAGCAGGTATTACTCAAGGTATGATGTGGAGAGCTACTGATGAGTATGGTAACTTACTTTATACTTTCATTGATACTGTTGAAGCTATTGTTCCTTATTATTGGATTAGAGCTGTGGGTGGCTTGTTATACTTAGTAGGATTTTTCATGTTTGTTTATAATATTTATAAATCAATTTCAGTGGGTAGAGTGCTTGATAAAGAGCCAAAAAGTGCTTCACCTATGGCAGCATAAGGAGGAAAAATATGTTTAGTTGGTTAGAAAAAAATCCATTCTTTTTTGCTGTGGCAGTATTTATAGTGATTGCATATGCAGGTATTGTAGAAGTTTTACCTGATTTTGCTCAGAATGCAAGACCAATTGAAGGTAAAAAGCCTTATACAGTTTTACAACTTGCAGGACGTCATGCTTATATTAAAGAAAGTTGTAATGCATGTCATTCACAACTTATTCGTCCTTTTAAATCAGAAACAGATCGTTATGGCATGTATTCAGTTAGTGGCGAATATGCTTATGATAGACCATTTTTATGGGGCTCAAAAAGAACAGGGCCTGATTTATTGCGTATAGGTAATTTTAGAACAACAGATTGGCATGAAAATCACATGTGGGATCCAGTTTCAGTTGTCCCTGGTTCTATTATGCCAGCTTATAAACATATGTTTAGCAATAATGCAAATATAGAAACAGCTTATGCAGAAGCACTAACTGTAAAAAAAGTTTTCAATGTGCCTTATGATACTGAAAATGGTACAAAACTAGGTACTTGGGAAGAGGCTCAAGCAGAAGTTAAAGCAGAAGCTCAAGTTATAGTAGATCAAATGAAAAATCAAGATGTTAAAGATGCGTTTGCTAGAGGTGAAATTAGAGAGATTGTAGCTTTGATTGCGTATCTTAACAGCTTAAAATAGGAAAAACTATGGATTTAGAACTAATAAGAGAGCTACAAGCTTATGGTTTTTTTGCTCTTGTAGTATTTTTAGTGGTAGTTTTGTATTCTTATTGGTTTCATTTGTATAGATCTGAAAAAACAGGTAGAAGAAACTATGAAAAATACGCTGATTTGGCATTGCATGATGAAATCAGCGATCGTGTTTTAGAGCAAAATAAAAGGAGTGCTTAATGCAATGGTTGAATTTACAAGATAATGTTAATTTATTATCTTTTATCGGAGCAATTCTTATCATACTAATTACGCTTGTTGTGGTAGGAAAATTGTTTAAAAGTATGAAAGAAGAAAAGAGCCAAGGTGAACTAAGCGAGCATAGTTGGGATGGTATAGGTGAGTTTAAAAATCCTATACCACTTGGTTGGGCTGTAGTGTTTTTCTTAGCTATAGTATGGTGTATATGGTATTTTCTTTGGGGATATCCTTTAAATAGTTATTCTCAAATTGGTGAGTATAATAAAGAAGTACAAGCACATAATGAAAAATTTGCACAAAAATTTGCAAATTTAAGTGCACAAGATAAACAAGAAATGGGTAAGAATATTTTCTTGGTTCAATGTTCTTCTTGTCATGGTATTACAGGTGATGGTATTAATGGAAAAGCACAAAATCTTAACATTTGGGGTTCAGAAGAAGGGCTTATAGAGGTAATTACTAAAGGTTCTAAGGGTATGAATTATCCTATGGGTGAAATGTTAAGTGCAGCTGATAATGGCATAGATGAGGCTGATATCCCTGCAATTGCTGCCTATGTTGCTTCTGAAATTTCAGCAATTAAAAAAACTGAAAATCCTCAACTTGTAGCAAAAGGAAAAGAACTTTTTGCAACTTGTACGGTGTGTCATGGTGAAGATGGAAAAGGAACTATTGATGGGCAATTGGTTGCTCCGGATTTGACAAAATATGGCAGTGCTGAGTTTGTAGTAGATGTTTTAAATCGTGGTAAAGCAGGTAGTATAGGTGTAATGCCTCATTTTAATAATGGTTTATTAAATGAGCTTCAAAAAGAAGCAGTTAGCGAATATGCAATTTCTCTTTCAAGGGGTGAATAATGGAAAATTCAAATAGATGTGTATTTTCACTTTCGGGTGTTAGTGGAATGTTAATAGCAACTGTTTTATTGCTATCGATTCTAGCTGGACTTACTGTTTGGGGTCTTAAAACACAGCAAGATGTTATGCAAAAACCTTATAAAATAGAAAATGCAGAGCAAATTAAAATGTTTGACTCTAAAAGAGAAGAACATATCATCATAAAGGAATGATTATGGCAAAAGTTCTTGAATACTTAATCATAGCTGGCTTAGTTGTAGCAGCAGGAGTTACTGCTTGGTCAGTTTTAACTGTAAATCACCTTTTTATAGGATGAAAAATATATTTAAAGGCGGTTTTTTAACCGCCGTTTTTATTTGCTTTGCTAATTTCTTACATGCTGAAATACTATTAAATGACAATATCTTAAATACTGCAATAGAACAAAATATTACTTCAAGCTCTAAGCAAATTCGTGAGTTAACCGGAGTAAATATCGCTTTGGTATTAAGTGATAAAAAAGATTTTGAAAGTTTAAAGAGCTATGAAGCTAATTTGAGCAAGCCATATATTTTGCTTGTGTTTTCTAAAGCTTCACATAAGGTGGATATACT
This sequence comes from Campylobacter sp. CNRCH_2014_0184h, assembly GCF_025772985.1. Lineage (NCBI taxonomy): Bacteria > Pseudomonadati > Campylobacterota > Epsilonproteobacteria > Campylobacterales > Campylobacteraceae > Campylobacter > Campylobacter sp. CNRCH_2014_0184h. The sequence continues at coordinate 203,255 of NZ_JAKMTB010000003.1, forward strand.
TGCAAGTGATGATGCTTTAGCTTTTTTTGATAAAGAAGGTGTTTTGAGTCCTTACCCTGAAAAAGGAACGATTTTGCCTATACTTGCAAATCCTAAACAAAAAGACATTTACAATGCTGCTATTTTAAATGGTTATGCAGATATTGCTGATCAAGTGGCAAATCATTTTAATATAAAGCCTTTTTATGGAAATTCAAATCGTGATACTTTAAATATCATGAGAATTTTAATTTATGGTTTTTTATGTGTCGCAATTTTGATGCTAGTTCAAAGAAAAATCAAAAGGAGAAGATAAATGCAAAATCAGAAAACATTTTGGCCTTATGGCATTTTGATTTCTTTAGGGCTTATTGTTATAGCTTGTATTGTAACGATTTTTATTGCAAGCAAAGCCCCTGTGTATGAAGATAATTTTTATTTTGATTCTTATCAAAATGTAGAATTAAATTATAATGAAATTCAAAACAGACAAAAGACTTTTGATGAAAATTTTAAATTAAGCATTAAAGATAAAGAAAGCTTTATGCATAAGAAAAATCAAGTTTATTATATTAATGAAGGGCAAAATGAACTTAGGATTGCGATTGAAAATTTAAAAGATTATGATTTAAGTAAGCTTCAAATTCAAACTTTACTTTCACGTCCACATACAAATGTAAATGATGAGAATTTACAAGCAAGACTAGAAGGAAGTGATTTGGTGTTTGATTTTAATATTAAAGAAAAAGGTGCATGGCAAATACTTTTAAAAATCACTCAAGATGAAAATAGCGTAGGATTTTTTAAATTCTTTTTACAGACTAAATAATGAAGCTTTTTGTTTTTAGCTCACTAAGAGCTTTAAGAAAATATTATGAGAAAAAACTACAAATAGACACTTTAGTAGATCCGGCTATGAGTATAGCTGAATTTATGCAAAAATTAGTTTTTTCTCCACATTTTCAAGCAACTCATTATGAGTGTTTGCTTTTGATGAAAAAGGCTTGCGAACAAACTAAAAATTTAGAGCAAAGTTTAAAAATACCGAGTAATTTTTTTGCATTTTTAAAAAACAATGCTTATTTATTTAGTTTTTTTAAAGAACTTAGCTTGGAGAAAAAGGACATTAGTACTTTAAAAAATTATGACGCTTATGCACAGTATGATGAACATTTGCAAATTTTAGAAGAGCTTTTTAAAAATTATCTTACCCTATTACATGAACAAAATTTATATGATGATATTTCTTTAGTATTAGATTATGAAATTAATAATGATTTTTTAAAAAATTATGATGAGATTATTTTTGATTTTCAAGGTTTTTTGAATGCTTTTGAAGTAGAGCTTTTGTTAAAAGTTAAAGAAATACTTCCTCTTAAAGTGCAATTTAATTGTACTAAATTTAACAAAGATTTTTTAAGTTCTCTTAGCTTTTTACAAGGGCTTTCTCTTAAGGAAAATCATGTGTATTTATATGATGTAAACCAAGCACAAATATTACAAGAGTGTCCTTTTGTACAAGAAAATAAAATCACTTATAAAAGTTTTAATTTACGGTCTTTGCAAGCTGCTTTTGTTTTTGAAAAAATTAACAGCTTTTTAAAAGCTGGTATTAGCGCAAAAGATATTGTAGTGATTACTCCTGATGAGAACTTTGTAGATATTTTAAGACTTTATGATAAAAACAATGTATTAAACTATGCCAATGGGGAAAGTATCAAACATACGCTTTTTTATCATAGATTAAAGACTTTATATGAAAGTGCTAAAGATGATGAGTTTGAGTATGAGCTGAGTGAAGATTTTTTTGATAGGCAAAAGTTAAACAAGCACCTATGTAATTTGCATTTTTATCCTTCTGGTATTGATTTTATAGAGTTTAGAAAGCTTTTTGATGAAAATATCTCTTTTGATTTTTTTGAAAACTTCATCCATAATTTGCTAGAAGATATTAACAATCAAGAATTGCAAGATTGTATCTATCAAGAGCTTGCATTCATTAAAGAACTTATAAAAACACATACTTTAAGTTTTAAGCAAATTTTAGAGTTATTTTTCATGCAAATTGACAATAAAAAACTAAGCAGTGTTGGCGGTGGTGAAGTTACTGTAATGGGGCTTTTAGAAAGTAGGGGGCTCAGCTTTGATGGGGTGATTATAGTTGATTTTAATGATGAGTTTATCCCTAAAAGAGTTTCAAGTGAGTTATTTTTAAATAATGAAATTCGAAAAAAAGCAGGACTTATTACTCATGCTCAAAGAGAAAATTTACAAAGACATTATTATTATACCCTAATAGCCAAGGCAAAATTAGTAGGAATTTCTTATGTAGAGAATGAAGAAAAAATCAAGTCAAGATTTTTAAGTGAGCTTGATTTTTTACTCATAGAGGATAAAACATACAGTGACAATGCCTATATCAAATACTTTCAAACACACAAGTGCGATTTTAACCTTGAGCCAATTACACATATAATGGCTAAGCATGATTATTTTAGTAAAGAGCTTACTTTTACGAGATTCCACCTTTTGATAAATTATGGCTTAGATTATTATTATAAATATGTCTTAGGACTAAAAGAACCAAAAGAATTAGAAGATACTCTTAGGGCGAATGAGCTAGGAAGTTTTATTCATAAAGCTTTAGAAAAATACTATAAACAAAACAAAAAAGCAAAATATTTTGACTATGAAAAATTTATGGATATTGTAAAAAATTTGAAAGATTACAAAATCGATGCTTTAAATTTAGCTTTAATACAAGCAATGTTTAAAGAATTTCAAGTGCTTGAAAATGAGCATTTTAAACAAGGTTTTATGGTAAGAGATTGTGAATTTTCACAAAAAAAAGATTTTATCGCTCAAAATGGAGTTAAAATTACTATTTTTGGTCGTTTAGATAGATTAGATGAAAATGAAAATGAAAAATTAGTCATAGATTATAAAACTGGGAAAATAGATGAAAAAACTTACCAGCTTGCTTTTTATAAGTTTTTATTAGAGGGTGTATACCCTTTAGAAAATATAAATGCTTGTTTTTATGATTTAAAAAATATGAAAATCGTTTATGAAAATACTGAAAGTGAAAAGGTGCAAGAGCTTAAAGACATGCTTAATGAGCTTGCAAAAGATCCTTTAGAAAAAGAATTTACTAATCAAAGAAATGATAATACCTATAGTCCTTATACCATGCTTTATAAAAAGGAGTTTAAGCTTTGAGTTGTAATTTTGAGCCTTTTTTGGCCTTAGAAGCTAGTGCAGGAAGTGGAAAAACCTTTGCATTAAGCGTGCGTTTTGTAGCCTTGGTGTTAATGGGAGCTAAGATTAATGAAATTTTAGCTCTTACTTTTACCAATAAAACCACAAGTGAGATGAAAGAAAGGATTTTTAAAACCTTTTTAGAATTTGATGTGCTTGAAAATGGAGAAAATAAAGCAGAATGCAATGAGCTTATGAGAATGCTAGGCAAAAGCAAAGAAGAGCTTGTAGATTTAAGACAAAAGCGTAAAAACGAATTTTTAAGATCTAAACTCAATATCTATACCTTTGATAGTTTTTTTTCGCAAATCATTCGTTCTTTTGCTTTAAATTTAGGTTTTATGAGTGATTTTGAGATCATAGAAAGTCAAGATAGTTATAAAAATTTCATTGCTAAATTAAACGAAGAAGAGCTAAAAAGTCTAGCGTATTACATTATCCAAACAAAAAGCAAAAGTGATTTTTTAAAAAACCTTGAAAATTTATATACCAAACATTGTGATGTTAAGCCAAATCCAAAAGCTTACCTTCCAAGCAAGGCTGCTTTAGAAAAAAATATTGATGAGTTTATAGCTTATGCAAAAAATTTAAGCACAAATAAAAATTATCTTTCAAATTTTAATTTTGAAAGAATGGAAGATTTTTTCGCTAAGCCTATTATTAGTAATTTAGATAAAAATTATTTTACTAAAGTCATTGATAATGAATTTTTACAAAAAAGAGCAGAGCTTATACAAAATGCAAAAGAATATTTTAATCAAATAGAAAATTACCGCATAAGTATGCTTGCAAAGCTTTTGAAGCATTTTAAAGAAGCAAGAAATGAAAACAATACCAAGCAAAATGCATTAACTTTTTCAGATATAGCCTTAAAAACTTATGAATTAATTAGTGATGAGGCTAATAAAGAATTGATTTATTTTAGACTTGATGGATATATTTCTCATTTATTAATCGATGAATTTCAAGATACTAATGTCTTGCAATATCAAATTTTAAAGCCTATTATCGCTGAGCTTGTTTCAGGTGAGGGTGTGAAAAAAAACAGAAGTTTTTTTTATGTAGGCGATAAAAAGCAGAGTATATATGGTTTTAGAGGGGGTAAAAAAGAACTTTTTGATAAGCTTTTAAAAGACTTTCCACAAATTAAACTAGAGCATTTAGATACTAATTATCGTAGTAAAAAAATCATTGTTGATTATGTCAATGACACTTTTAAAGATAAATTTTTTGATAGCTTTTTAAATCCTAGCTTTACTTTGCAAAAAAGCGTTAAAGAAGGCGGGTATGTAGAAATTTTGCAAAATCACATCCCTAGTAAAGATGGTTCTGTTTATGAAGCAAGTGCTAAAGAAGCTTTAAAAATCATCCATAGACTTTTAGAAAAAGGCATTAAGCTTGATGATATTTGCATTTTAGTATGGGTCAATAAAGACGCCACTTTGATTCAAGAATTTCTTGAAGAAAATGGCGTTAAAGCTTATACGCAAAGCAATGTTCCTTTGTTAGATTGTATTAGCGTAAGAGTGCTTTTTGAGTATGCAAAGGCTTGTGTGCTTAAAGATGAGTTTGGTTTGTATTTTGTAAATGATATTTTAAAAAAAGAACTTAGTTATCTTGAGCTTGATATAAACCGCAGTGTAGGTGAAATTTTAAAATACTTGATTGATTATTTAAAGCTTGATCTAAGCGATGTTAATCTTATCGCCTATTTAGAGCATGCAAGTACTTTTGATAATTTTTTTGATTTTTTATTTAGTCCTTGTAAATTAAGTTCTTTACAAGCACAAAATGATGGAGTTAGCATTATGACCGTGCATAAGTCTAAGGGGCTTGAATTTGAAAATTTAATCGTGCTTGATAGACTTAGTAAAAAAGCTCCAGACACTGATACTTTAATGTTTGAGTATGATTTAGAGCAGGGCTGGGAAATAAAATACAGACATAGTGCTAGAGAATACCTTGAAGATGATAGCTATAATGCCTTTTTAGACAAAAGAAAAAAACTCCAAACAGAAGATGAGATAAATTGTTTATATGTAGCACTTACTAGAGCTAAAAATTCTCTTTTTGTTATAAAAAATGATGAAAATTATAAGGGTTTTAAAGGATATTTTAAAGATTATGAAGAAAAGCAAATAGGCATTTTAGAAGAACAACTTTCAAAAACAAATGAGCCTTTGGAAAAATTAGAGCAAATAGAAAGCTTTGAAGAATTTCAAAAGGTAAATTTACAAGAAGTTAAAGTTAAAAACTATTTTACAAGCGAGCAAATACGTTTTGGCTTGGCTTTGCATGAATTTTTACAATATTTTGATTTTAACACTAAAAATAATTTTGAATTTTGTAAGCAAATGGTGTATAAAAAATATCGTTTTTACTTAGATGATGAAGCTTTTGATGAGCTTTTTAAAAGACTTACTATGCTTTTAAAAGATGAGAAATTTAACGCACTTTTAGTGGGTAAAAAGTTACTTAAAGAGCAAATCATCACTTATAAAGGCGAGCAAAAACAGCTTGATATGCTTGCATTTGATGATAATGAAGCTATCATTATAGACTATAAAACAGGTTTAAATTTAAACGAGCATAAAAAGCAAGTTTTACTTTACAAAGAAGCCATAGAAAAAATCTTAACTAAGACTTCCACTAAGGTTTTTTTGGTGTATGTTTTAAAAGATAAAGTGGATGTAATAGAGGTTTAACATTATATAAGATATCTATATCGTTTTATTTTTTAAGTTGTGTATTTTTTCATACTCAATATTTTTCATATAGTGGTAAGAATATTTAAGCTTTAAATATTCTTAAATTAAGTATTAATTAAGTTAAAATAATTATAATCTCATTTTAAAAAAAATTTTTGGCAAAGGTAAGATGATGACAAAGATAACAAAGCCAAACGAAGTAAAACGCGAATGGATCGTTTTAGACGCTGAAGGAAAGCGTTTTGGTCGTCTTTTAACAGAAGTAGCGACTATTTTAAGAGGTAAAAATAAACCTTGCTATACTCCAAATGTTGATTGTGGAGATTATGTAATCATTATCAATGCTTCTAAAGCAGTTTTCACAGGTGCAAATAAAGCAGAAGATAAACTATACCACAGACATTCAGGGTATTTTGGAAGTGTAAAAAGTGAAAAATTTGGTGATTTATTAGAAAAAAATCCAGTTAAATTATATAAATTAGCAGTTCGTGGTATGCTACCTAAAACAAACCTAGGTAGAGCTATGCTAAAAAAATTAAAAATTTATGCAGGTAGCGAACATCCTCATACTGCTCAAATTGCTAATAAAGGAAAATAATCATGGCAACAACATACGCAACAGGTAAAAGAAAAACCGCTGTAGCTAAAGTTTGGGTAAAAGCTGGTAGTGGTAAAATCATCGTTAATGGTATGGATTTAAACACTTGGCTTGGCGGACATGAAGCTATAAAATTAAAAGTAGTTCAGCCTTTATTAGTAACTAAGCAAGAAACTTCTATGGATATTAAAGCAACAACTTTAGGCGGTGGATACAGCGCTCAAGCTGAAGCTTTAAGACATGGTATTTCAAGAGCTTTAGCTGCTATGGATGCAGATTTTAGAGCATTATTAAAACCAAAAGGACTTCTTACTAGAGATAGTAGAACTGTTGAGCGTAAAAAATACGGTCGCAGAAAAGCAAGAAGAAGCCCACAATTCTCTAAACGTTAATCTTTTTTGGATCCATTTTTGGATCCATTTTTTCTTTCATTTTTTAAAAAAACATATTTTTTCATATATTTTAGTTTTGTTTAAAATTATAGGATTTTTTATTTATAATAAACTTTTATAATTTCAAAGTCCGATCAGGGAAACCTCCTTTTTGTAGTAAATTTAAGCCCCTTACCCAAAAGGGGCTTATTTTATTTTAATCTTCATTTTATATAATACCCCATTTATTTTCATTTTTAAGGATAGACGATGAAAAAAATTATAGGATTGGTTAGTTTAGTTAGTGCTTTGTTTGCTTTTGATACTAGCAAAATAGAAATCACTCCAACCTTTAACTACACAACTCCAGAAGGAAATTTAGATCTTAAAAATTATGGTGGAGTGGGATTGAGATTTGGTTATCATTATGATGGTTTATGGCTAGATCAGGCTGAACTTGGCTTAGAGTATTATGACAATGCAAAATATAACAATCCAAACGATAATACACATACAGATACTAGTGTTTCAAGATTTTATGTAAATGCTATTAAAGGAATTGATCTGGCTAATCATGTATATTTATATGGTTTGTTGGGAACAGGTTATGAATATTTGAGTCATGGAGCTTATGAAAATAAAAGTGGTATGTTTGCTCAATATGGTGCAGGTTTTAAATTTGCACTTGGCGAAGACTTAGCTTTAAGACTTGAAGCAAGAGATCAAATTAAATTCAATAATGGTGAACATAATTTGATTTCTAGTGTTGGCTTGAGTTTTTATTTTGGTAATAAAGCTCCAAAAACTCCTCAAACTGCAACTAAACAAATCGAAGAAAAACCGCAATCAAAACAAATTGATAAATCATGTCCAGAACCAAGAAAAGGTGCTTTGCTTGATCATATAGGTTGTGAAAAGACAATAGCACTTGAAGGACATTTTGGTTTTGATCAAATCACTATAAACCCTGAGTTTGCACAAAAAATCCAAGAAGTAGGTAAGGTTTTAGAAGAAAACCCACAATATTATACTATTTTAGAAGGTCACACAGATAGTACAGGAACTAAAGCTTATAATCAAAAATTATCATTAGAGCGTGCAAAGGCAGTTGCGAAAGAACTTGAAAAATCAGGTGTTGCTAAAGAAAAAATTGCAACTAAAGGCTATGGTTTTGAAAAGCCAAAAGTAAGCAATGATACTAAAGAAGGCCGTGCGCAAAATAGACGCGTGGAAGCAAAATTTTTCATTAAAGAGTGAGCTTTGTTAAAAAAGACAATTTTGTTTGACTTAGATGGCACTTTGATAGACTCTACAAGTGCCATTTTAGATGGATTTGATGCTGCTTTTAAAGCTTTTGGCGAGCCTTTAAGAGATCATGAGGCCATTAAAGCTTTAATAGGCTTTCCTTTAGATGTAGCTTTTGAAAAACTTGGAGTGCCAAAAGAAAAAACAAGTGAGTATATTAATGCTTATAGAAGCGTATATCAAAAAATCTATATAGAGCAAACTTCTTTGCTCTCTTTGGCAAAAGAAAGTGTATATGAGGCTAGTTTGTTTGCTGATTTAGCTGTTGTAACGACTAAAAGTTCTAAATTTTCCAAACCTTTGCTAGATCATTTAGGGATAGGAAAATACTTTAAAGTCATTATAGGTAGAGATGATGTAACTCACCCAAAGCCAAATGCTGAGCCTATTTTATTAGCTTTAGAAAAATTATCTAAAGGTAAAGAAAATGCATTTATGATCGGAGATACTCATTTAGATATCCAAGCAGCTTGTAATGCTGGTGTTAAACCCATAGCAGTGAGTAGTGGTTATGAAAGCAAGGAAAGTTTAGCTAAATTTAAAATTCCACTTTTTAAAAATACTTATGGGGCAATAGAGTATATAAAAAATATCCGATAATTTCACACTCAAACTCTATACTTATAAATAATAAAAATTTTTTATCATTGTTTAAGACAATTCAAGATAAAGTAGCTATTGATTTTAAGTAATTATTTTAATTATAAGGATAATTAGATGAGTAAAATAATGAAAACAATGGATGGTAATGAAGCAGCAGCTTATGCAGCTTATGCATTTACAGAAGTTGCCGGAATTTATCCTATTACCCCAAGTTCACCAATGGCAGATTATACTGATATATGGGCTTCTCAAGGCAAAAAAAACCTTTTTGGAGTACCGGTTAAAGTTGTAGAGATGCAAAGTGAAGCAGGAGCGGCAGGGACGGTTCATGGTTCTTTGCAAGCTGGCGCTTTAACTACTACTTATACTGCCTCTCAAGGACTTTTACTAAAAATACCAAATATGTATAAAATCGCAGGTCAGCTTTTACCTGGGGTTATTCATGTGGCAGCTAGAGCTTTGGCTTCTCAAGCATTATCTATTTTTGGAGATCATCAAGATGTTTATGCAGCAAGACAAACAGGCTTTGCTATGCTTTGCTCACATTCTGTGCAAGAAAGTATGGATTTAGCAGGTGTTGCACACTTAGCAGCTATTAAAGGTAGAGTACCTTTTATGCATTTTTTTGATGGTTTTAGAACGAGCCATGAAATTCAAAAAATCGAAGTGATGGATTATGCACATTTTGATCGTTTGCTTGACCGTGAAGCTTTATTAGAATTTAGAAATTCCTGTCTAAATCCAGAAAATCCAAAAACAAGAGGTACGGCTCAAAATGATGATATTTATTTTCAAACAAGAGAGTTAGCAAATAAATATTATGAAGCTATTCCTGACATTGTTAATGAATATATGCAAGAAATTTCAAAAATTACAGGAAGAGAATATAAGCCTTTTGTGTTTTATGGGGATAAAAATGCAACACGCATTGTAGTAGCAATGGGTTCAGTGACTGAAGCTTTAAAAGAGGTTGTAGATCATCTAAATAGTAAAGGCGAAAAAGTCGGGGTTTTAAAAGTTCATTTATATAGACCATTTAGTTTAAAATATTTATTTGATGTAATGCCTCAAAGTGTTGAAAAAATAGCTGTTTTAGATAGAACTAAAGAACCAGGAAGTTTAGGCGAGCCACTTTATTTGGATTTAAAAAGTGCATATTATGGAAAAGAAAAAGCACCTTTAATCGTTGGTGGTAGATATGGACTTTCTTCAAAAGATGTTGATCCTGCTCAACTTCTAGCGGTTTTTGAAAACCTAAATCAAGCAAATCCAAAAGATGGTTTTACCATAGGAATTAATGATGATGTGACCTTTACTTCATTGCCTGTGGGAGAAAAAATTTCTTTGGGTGATGAGAGTACTATAGAGTGCCTATTCTATGGACTTGGTGCTGATGGTACTGTAGGGGCAAACAAAAACTCTATTAAAATTATAGGGGATAAAACAGACTTTTATGCACAAGCTTATTTTGCTTATGATTCTAAAAAATCAGGTGGTTATACAAGAAGCCATTTAAGATTTTCTAAAAAACCTATCACTTCAACTTATCTAGTTTCTACGCCGCATTTTGTAGCGTGTTCAGTGGCTGCTTATTTAGAAATTTATGATGTTTTAGCAGGCATTAGAAAAGGCGGAACTTTCCTTTTAAATAGTATTTGGAGTGCGCAAGAGACTATTAAGAAGATTCCAAATGCAGTAAAAAGGGTTTTAGCGCAAAAAGAAATTAATTTTTATATTATTAATGCTACAAAACTTGCTAGAGAAATAGGACTAGGTAGTAGAACAAATACAATTATGCAATCAGCGTTTTTCAAGCTTGCTAATATCATTCCTTTTGAAGATGCGCAAAAATATATGAAAGAATTAGCTTATAAATCATATAGTAAAAAAGGTGATGCTATAGTTGAGATGAATTACAAAGCTATTGATGTGGGTGCAGATGGACTTGTAAAAGTTGATATTGATCCTTCTTGGGCAAATTTAGCTGATGAAGTTAAAGAAGAAACTATAGCCTATAAAGGCACTGAGTTTGTTGAGAAAATCGCAAAACCTATGAATGCGGCTAAGGGTGATGATTTACCAGTTTCAGCATTTTTGGGTTATGAAGATGGTAGTTTTGAGCATGGTACTACTGAGTATGAAAAAAGAGGCGTTGGTGTTATGGTGCCAAGATGGATAGAAACTAATTGTATTCAGTGTAATCAATGTGCTTCAGTGTGTCCGCATGCGGTTATTAGACCTTTCTTGATTGATGAAGAAGAATTAAACAATGCTCCAGCAGGTGTAAAAGAACATAGTTTAAATGCAAAAGGCGTAAAAGAGCAAAAATTAAATTTCAAAATTCAAGTTTCGCCACTTGATTGTACAGGTTGTGAGCTTTGTGTGCATGAGTGTCCAACTAAAGAAAAATCTTTAGTAATGGTTCCACTAGGTGAAGAGCTTGATCATGGTGAGCAAGAAAATGCAGATTATTTATTCAAAAAAGTAAGCTATAAAGATAATATCTTAAATAGAGAAAATGCAAAAGGTGTTCAATTTGCTCAACCTTTATTTGAATTCCATGGAGCATGTCCAGGATGTGGAGAAACTCCTTATATCACTTTAATCACTAGATTGTTTGGTGAAAGAATGATTATTGCTAATGCGACAGGTTGTAGTTCTATTTATGGTGGTTCAGCTCCTTCAACTCCATATAGAAAAAGTAATAAAAATGGTCATGGACCAGCTTGGGGTAATTCTTTATTTGAAGATAATGCTGAATTTGGTCTTGGTATGAAAATAGCAACTGAAACAACAAGACATAAAATTGAGCAAATCATGAATGAAAGTATGCAAGAAGTTCCTAATGCGCTTTCTGCATTATATAAAGAATGGATTGCAAATAAAGAAGATTCTAAAGCTTCTTTAGAGCTAAGAGATAAGTTAGTGCCATTGCTAGAAGAAAATAAACAGATTAAAACTGTAAATGATATTTTAGAACTGAAAAGCTATTTAAGTAAAAAATCACATTGGATTTTTGGTGGTGATGGTTGGGCTTATGATATAGGTTATGGCGGGCTTGATCATGTTTTAGCAAGTGGTGAAAATGTAAATATTTTAGTGCTTGATACTGAAGTGTATTCTAATACTGGAGGCCAAAGCTCAAAATCTTCAAGAACAGGTTCAGTAGCTCAATTTGCTGCAGCAGGTAAGCCAGTGCAGAAAAAAGATCTAGGTCAAATTGCTATGACTTATGGTTATATTTTTGTAGCTCAAGTAAATTCTAATGCAAATTATGCGCAATTGTTAAAAGCAATAATAGCAGCAGAAGCTTATGATGGACCTTCTTTGATTATTGCTTATTCTCCTTGTATAGCTCATGGTATTAAAGGTGGGCTTGGAAATTCAGGAAATCAAGCAGAACTTGCCACAAAATGTGGATATTGGCCAACTTATATTTATGATCCACGTTTAGAAGCAGAAGGTAAAAATCCTTTAACAATTTCTTCTAAAGAGCCTGATTGGGATTTATATGAAAGCTTTTTAATGAATGAAGTGCGTTATAATTCTTTGAAAAAATCAAATCCTGAGCAAGCAAAAGAATTATTTGAAAAAAACAAAGCAGAAGCACAACGCCGTTATAGACAACTTAAACGTCTAGCAAGTGCTGATTTTAGTAATGAAAATTAAAATTTGCTTCGATTTTTACTTGTGAGTTTATGGGTGCTTAGTGCTTTTGGTGCTAAGTACCCATTTTTGAATCAAGATTGCAGTAATATTGATTTTTCTTTGATTCAAGATCCTTTTTTTCAAAAGACTACAAATATAAAATCTGATTTTTCTTTGCAAGCTATCATTTCTAATAAAGTTAAGATTAATGATAAATGGTATGCTTTAAATGATGATATTGAAGGTTTTAAGATTGTTGAGATTAAAAATTCTCAAGTTGTATTGATAAAGGAAGAAAAAATCATGGTTTTAAAATTGTATGAAAAAAATAATATTTTTATTTATTAGCATCTTAACTTTTACAAACGTTTTTGCTTCACAGTGTCATCAACGCTTTTTTGATATAAGTGTAGAAAATAAAACTTCTTTGATTGAAATTTTAAATGAACTTGGTAGAGAATGTGGTTTTAGTATTATAATAAAAGATTCATTAGCCAGAGAAAAGTTAAATCATACTCAAAATTATTTACACATAAGAAAAATGTCTTTAAGAGAAATTTTTAAACTTTTATTGATGGAAAATAATCTTGCTTATGAATATGAAAAAAATATTTTAAAAATTTATGGAAGACAAGTTAAAACTTTTAAAGTGCATTATATAAGCTCTATTAGAGAAGGGCAAAGCATTACTAAAGCTTCAGTGGATTCAAGACCTAAACAAGGCGATTATGATAGTACTAAAGAAGCAGATAATTTGGTCATTAGCACGGATAAATTTGATTTTTGGGAAAAAATTTCAGAAGAAATACAAGCTTTATTAGATGAAAATACAACTAAGCCTATTATTAATACTAATGCAGGGATTATCACTTTAAATGCTACTTTGTATGAGCTTACAAGGGTTGAAAAATATTTAAAAGATTTAAATAAAAGACTTAAAAAACAAGTTTTAATTGATGTAAGTATAGTTGCAGTACATTTAAATAAAAGTCATTCAAGCGGGATTAATTGGCAAGAGCTTGCTTTTAAACTTAATGGAGATGATAATGATTTTATAATCAATAAAGGCGGTGTTAAAAATATTAATCTTAAAGCTAATGTTGAAACTAAGGTTATTTTAAATTTATTACAAGAAAATGGCAAAACTACTGTACTTTCTAACCCAAAACTTATGGCACTTAATAATCAGCAAGCTATTATTTCCATAGGTGATACGATTAATTATCAAGTAAAAGAAAGCTCTAAGGGTACTGAAAATGGTACAACTATTAGTGAAACTTATAATAATTATTCTATTTTTGTAGGAATTTTGCTAAATATTTTGCCAGAAATTTCAGATGATCATAAAATCATGCTTAGGATTAATCCTAGTTTGAGTGATTTTAAATATAGTGTTGATAATCATAGACAAAATAAACCAAGAAATATAGCACCAGATACTATACAAAAAAAGCTTTCTACTGTAGTTGAAGTTGATGATGGACAAACTTTAATTTTGGGTGGATTGATTAGTAAAAATACGATTAGTAACCATAATGAAGTAAGTGCTTTATCTAAAATACCACTTTTTGGTGCTTTATTTCAAGGAAAGCAAAATTTAGAAGATATTAGTGAAATAGTTTTTATCATCAAGCCAAGTTTAATAAGAGCTGATAAAAAAGTATTAAGTTTGAAAGAATTAGGTTTTGAACATGAAGATGATATGTTTTAATTTTTTAATTTGTTTGTCTTTTTTAAATGCAATGAATATTCAAAATGAAAGTTTTGAGCAAAATACATTCTATGAAAAATTTATTAATCACCCAAGTTATGAAAATGCTTTAAATTTGGCTAAATATTTTTATCAAATAAAAGATTATCAAAAGGCCGTTTTTTGGGCTATTGAGGCAAATGAATTTGAGTTGTTGGAAAAAGAAGCATGGTTAGTTTTTATCAATGCTAAATTAAAACTTGGAAAGCATGAAGATGCTTTAAGAGCTAAAGAAGAGTATGAAAAACTTTTAGGAAATTATTTTGAATGATGCAAAAACAATAAAAGCTTTAAATGAACTTTCTTTGCAAGAATTGGCTTTAGAGTATAAATTGGAAATTTTAGACTTAAATCAAACTCTTAAAATAGAAAAATATCTCCATGTTCTGCCTTTTTCTTTAATAGAACAATATAATATTTTTTGTTTTTATGAAGATGATGAAAATATTCATATAGCTTCTTTAAAACCTTTAGATGAGAGTATTTTAGAAAAAATACAAAATTTATACCGCTTAAAGGTTATTAAAATTTTTCTTTGTGATTTTACACAATTTAAATTCTTACTAGAAAGGATTAAATTTTTAATTTGCTTTCAAAACTATCTTGATAAATTAGAGCTTAATTTAAAAAGTGATGAAAATAAAGATGAGTTTTTATTAGAGCAGTTTTTGAATTTAATTTTAACTTATGCTTGTTTTTTAAGAGCAAGTGATATTCACTTGGAGCCTTTAGAAAATGAAGTTTTGATAAGATTTAGAATAGATGGAGAATTAAAATATATCCATAGTCTTGATGTGGATTCTTATCAGGCTTTATTAATGCATATAAAAATCATTGCCTTGCTTAATGTAGCCGAACAAAGACAAGCTCAAGATGGGAGTTTTTCTAAGATAATCTTAGAGCAAAAGTATGACTTTAGAATTTCAATTATGCCTTTGTTATTTGGACAAAGTATAGTGTTTAGAATTTTAAAACAAGATGAGCATGTTTTAAAACTCGATAGACTTTTTATTAAAGAAGAAAATTTAATCTATTTGAAAAAATACATGAACGCACTTTATGGTTTGATTTTATTTTGCGGGCCAACAGGGAGCGGTAAAAGCACTTTTATGCATGCTATTTTAAACGAGCTTGATCAAAATAAAAAAATCATTACTCTAGAAGATCCTATAGAATATAAACTTAAACATGCTCAGCAAATTTTGTTGAATTCTAAAACTGGTTTTGATTTTCACAAAGCTTTAAGAGCGGTTTTAAGGCAAGATCCTGATGTGATTATGGTGGGTGAAATCAGAGATGAGGAGAGTTTGGATATAGTTTTAAAAGCTTCTTTAAGTGGACATTTAGTTTTAAGCACCTTGCATACTAATGGTGCTATAGAAGCTATTTTTAGAATGAAACACATGGGTGCAAAAGAGTATTTAATAGCCTATGCACTTAATTTGATCATAGCCCAACGCTTGGTAAGAAAATTATGTGAATGTAAAGTAGCTAACGATGAAAAATTTCATTTTCAAAATCAAGTTTTTGAAGGAAAATTTTATAAAGCAAAGGGTTGTGCTAAGTGTATGTATAGTGGATATAAAGGGCGTTTAATGGTGGCTGAGTTTTTATTTTTAGACCATAATTTAAAAAGTATGATAGAAAATAATGCAAATTATGAAAATATTTTAACATATGCTTTAAAAAAAGGCTTTTTAACTTTAGGTATGGATGTTTTGGAAAAAGTTAAGCTTGGTTTAACAAGTGTAGATGAGCTAAGAAAGATTGGTTTTTGAAAAAATTTATTATTTCTTATATCTTAAAACAAGAGCAAAAGCAATGTGTAATTAAAGCTAAAAATCTATATGAAGCTAGAAATATTGCACAAAAATCATTTGAAAATATTATTAGTGTTGAAGAATACTTTGGGACAACAAAACATAAAATTAAAGAAGAAGAGCTTATTTTTATCCTTAAAGATTTAAGTATGGTTTTAAAAGCAGGATTAAGCTTACAAGAAGCTATTTTAGAATTTACAAGATCAAATCATGATATGCATATAGCTACAATATTTAGTGTGATTTATAATAAACTCAAAAATGGAAGCTCTTATAATGAAGCTTTTAGAGGTGTTTTAAATTCTAGAGAATGTGCTGTTTTAAAAATTTGTGACGGTAAGGAGGATTTATATAGGGCTTTTGAGATTATCGTTAATCTAAAAGAGAAAAACCTTCATAGTTTTAAGCAGTTTAAAAAGTCTATAACTTATCCACTTTTTGTTTTTACATGTATTATTTTAGCTTTTTTTGTACTGATGATTTTGGTTTTGCCTGAATTTAAAACTTTATTTTTGCAACTTGAACTAGATTTGCCAAAAATCACTCAAATTCTTTTTGCTTTAGGAGATTTTTTTAAACATTTTTATGTATTTATTTTATTAGGTATGGGAATTTTTATAATGCTTGCTTATTTTTTTAGAAAGTCTTTGTTTTTTCATAAAATTCTTTTTTATTCTCCCATTTTTGGAAAGATAATATTTTATCAAGATAAATTTTGTTTTTTCTTGATTTTTTCTTATTTATTGAAAGCAGGGGTGGATATAAAAAGAGCTTTTGAGCTTGCTTGTGAAGGTATAGAAAATCAATTTTTTAAAAACAAAATGTTTATTATAAAGACCTCATTTGAATCAGGACTTGATTTAGATCAAGCTTTTTTCAAAATAAAGCTTTTTGAATCTTTTGCGATAAGAATGTTAAATTTAGCTTTAAAAAGTTCTAAACTAGATGAGAGTACTTATGAGCTTGCTTTATTTTATGAACATAAAAAAGAAAATTACACTCAAAGACTTTTAAGTGTTTTAGAGCCTTTGATGACAATTTTTATGGCGAGTTTGATTTTAGTTTTAGCCTTGGGTGTATTTTTACCTATGTGGCAAATTAGTCAAGGAATTTAAATAAGATAATCATAAGCAACCTTAGCTATAGTTAAAGCAACCATAGTTAAAAAGAGTTTTTTGATAAAAGTTCCTTGTGTTTTTAAGACTAGTTTTGAGCCTACAAAGGCACCTAAGACTTGGCCTATACCCATTAAAATACCAACTTTCCAAAGTACTTCATAAGAGTATAAAAACACCCCTAAAGCCACTACATTGCTAGTGAAATTTAAGATTTTAGTATTAATGCTTGCATTTTTCATACTAAAACCAAGAAATATTACACAAGCAAAAATCCAAAAAGACCCAGTTCCAGGCCCTAAAAAGCCATCATAAAAGCCAAGCAATAAACCAAAAGTGACTTGAAAGCTTGTGGCACTCATTTTTGCTTCATTATGAACATTTCCTAAATTAGGCTTAAAAATAGTATAAAGAAAAACTAAAGCTAGGCATATTAGCACAATGATTTTAACAGCGTTTTGATCTATTAGTAAAACTGCATAAGTACCAACAACAGCTCCAATTGCGGTAAATAAAATACCTAAGGCAATTTTTTCTATATTCATATGTTTTCTATAAGATAAAACCGCAGTAAGTGAGCCAAAAGTGCTTTGAAGTTTATTGGTAGCTAGGGCTAAATGAGGAGGGATCCCGCAAGCAAATAAAGCAGGTATAGTAATAAGTCCACCACCACCTACAATCGCATCAACACAGCCTGCAAAAGCAGCAACAAAAAATAAAATCACATAATAAGTTAATTCAAGCTCCATAAGCTTTCCTTGTTTTGTCCGATTCTATATAGAGCAAAATCATATTTTATAGGATCTTGTGGATCAAATTTTTTAAGACTTTGAGTAAGCTCTAAAACACTTTTAAAATCATAAATCTTACGCTTTAAAAGCTTAAGTTTTAATGAAACTTTATGAGTATGGGTATCTAAGGGTATAAGTAAATCTTTTTTATCGATATTTTTAAACAAACCCAAATCAAGCTCATCTTTTCTTACCATCCACCTAAGATACATATTGTATCTTTTTAAAGGACCTTTTGGAGCTTTAAATTCTTTTGAAAAGAAAAACTCATAGCCATAGCTTTTATAAGGATTAAGCTTATAAATTGTTTCTATAAAAGCTTTTATTGCATGTGTGATGTTTTGCTCTTTTTGATAAGTTTTAGTGAAAATATTTTCTATACTATCTTCATTTTTTAAGCGTTTAAGTGTGATAAAAATTTGAGCTATGTCTTGAGAGTTTTGAAAGCGGTATTTTAGATCTTTGCATTCTTTTTTAATAATCTCATCATTTTTTTCAAACAAAGAAAAATCAAGTTTTTTTAAAAAATTTACAATATTTTTAGCATTTCCATAAGCAAATAAAGCGCAAAGCAAAGCTATGGTTTCATCTTTATAAACACTTGCAATTTGTAAAGGATCAGGATAAGAGAAAAGCTCTTTTTGAGTATTTTTGCTTAAAATAGCCTCATCTAAAAGAGCTTTAATTTGCATTAAGATTTTAAACCAAGTAAGGTTTCAAGCATTTGATCAACAGTAGTTACGATTTTAGCTGCAGCGCCATAACTTGCTTGATATTGTATAAGCGCTGCTAATTCTTCGTTAGTATTTACACCACTTTTTGATTGATATTCTGCATAGGCTGTATTAAATACTGTCATATTAGTTGCATGCGCAAAACCATTGCTTTCAGCATCTGAAGCAATTTGACCTGTAAATTTTCTATAATATCCATCTAAAGACATAGTATCAACTGTACCATCTTTATTATAAAAATTTACTTTTTGATTTTGAAGTTGCAACATAGCATTGGCTACATCATTGTTTCCATCAACTCCATTTGAGCTTGCTTTTAAGCTATTTGGATCATTTCTAATGCTTGAATTTACATTGATATTGCTTGCATCTTGACCATTAAAAAACGAAGACACATTTAAAGCGCCTGGGAAATTTGTACCATTGTCTTTAAAAGCTATTTTATAACCCTTTTTTAAGCCATTGATTTGGAAATTTCCACTATCACTTTGTCCATCATAATGATAAAAGGCTTGAAAATAATCATTTAAATCATTACCACTAACACCATCTTTGTTATCATCAATATCCGCATTGATTTGCTTAACAACATCTTCTATGGTGGTATTAACATCAATTTTTATAGTTCTAGTAGCTACTGCATTACCTTTTTCATCATAAATTGTGATGTCAAAGCTTCCTGCTTGGATATTTTTATCATAACTCATTAAAGAAGTATCAGGTTTTAAGCCTTTTAAATCATCCGAATTTACTTTATCAGTTGCTGCTTGAGCATAGACATTATTAGTTTGAGTTATAAGTGTTTTTGTAAAGGTATTGAGCATATCTTTATACTCTTGCAATTTTCCATCGCTGTAAGTATCGTGATTGCCATCATAGTTTCTACCTCTAAGGTCAAGCTGAGCTCCAAGTTGTCCACCTGAAATTTTACTAGTTAAATCATAGCGGTTTTCATCATTTACTTCATAATAAATTTGATAAAATCCATTAGGATTATTATCATCTAATTTTAAAGGATGAAAGCTAGAGCCATTGACTATGCTAAAACCTTGAATACTTAAATCATAATATCTTCCAGAATCAGTCATAGTAGATTCTAGGGTACTATCTTGAGAGCTTTTCCCTTTCCAAGCTACTGCATCAACTAATTTTGAAAGTCTAAGTTCAAGTTCATCTCTTCTATCTCTTAATTGATTTGCATTATCAGTAGGTAAAACTTCTTCATTTTCAAGTTGTTTGTTGATATTTGCAATTTCTTGACCAATATTATTGATCTCATCTACAGTTTGTCTGATTTGCTCGTTGACAGTTTGTTGCATTTTGCTAAGATCTTGTAGGGTTTTTTGTATGTTTTGAGTTAATGTATTTGCACTATTAACAAGATCTATTTTACTTGCTCCATCACTTGGATTAGAAGCAAAATTATTCCATGCATCATAATAATTTTTATAATCTTGTAAAATACCAGTTCCTTGCATATCAGGAAATCTTTGGCTTGCTTCTTGTAAAATTTGTCCTAAATAATTTGTATAATTTTGTTGAGTAGTGGCATTTTTTAACTCATAATAAGAGTGCTCATCGTGCAATCGTTTTATGGTGTCAATTTGTGTACCTGTTCCTAAGTGTAAACCACCTCTATCAAGAGACATACCCGAGCTTTGTACAGCTCTTTGTCTAGTGTAAAATACCGCGTCTGCATTGGCAATATTATTGCCTGTTGTGTTAATTTGAAGCTCAGCAGCTCTTATGCCACTAACTCCGGTATATAAGCTATCAAAAATTCCCATGACTTAGCCTTTAAACATTAATCTTAAATAATGAATCTGGAATTGTCTTATTATCCCCATAAGCATTATTTGTTCCATTTTGTTCAAACATTGCATTTAAAAGATTGTCGTAAAAATTTTTAATAATAAGAGCTAGTTTGGCATATTCTTTATTTTTTTGGTGTAAGGTATTTAAATTTTGCTTTAAAAGAGTAAGTTTTTCTTTATCTTCGTCATCCAAAAGCTCATCTAAGCCTTTATTGTTTCCTTGGTTACTAAGTTCTACCAAAGCCTTGTCAAGATTTTTTTTAGCAATTTGGAAGTCATTTACAAGTTTAGTTTTATCTTCAACACTTTTACTTACATGTTTATGATTAGCAGCTTGAATTTGCGCTATATCTTCTAAAGTAAGATTGATGAGTTTTTCTAAAATAGAATTTGTTTCATCTAAATATTGTTTAACCATTTTTTATCCTTTCTTAGGCAGCAACCCAAAAAAGGATAAAAATTATAATAAAGAATCTGCTATTGCTTTAGAAGTGGCTTGTAGATTGATTTTGTACTCACCATTTTTAATTTGAGAAGCAATTAAAGATGCTTTACTTTCTTCTGCCTTTTGAGTTTCTTTTGCCTTGTTGTTTTCTTTGTTTTCTGTTTTATTTATATCATTAGTAGCAACCTGAGCTACATAACTTTGATGTATAGGGTTTATCATTTTAAGCCTCCAGTTCTATTGAAAAACTCTAAGAACTATATCGACACTTAAAAAAATAACTTAACCCCTTTCTTTTAAATAATCAAATAATAATTTTGAAAAACCTAACCCCCCGCTTAATGCTTTACTCATAGTATCATTATACATAGATGAATAAATTTCATCACTTGCATCTTTTCCAAATAAAGAATTTTCTTGTTTTAAAGAAATATCTAAAACACTTTTGATTAAAAAAGCTTCAAAAGCATCAGTTTGTTCTTTTAAAGCTTTATCTTCATCATTTAATGCTTGTATATGAGTTAAATCATTTTTAAAAGCACTATCTGCATAGTTTTTAGCAGCCTTGTAGCTATTGTTGTGTTTAGTAATACTTTCATAAAGTTCGCTACTATAGTTTTTGCTCGCTAAATAATTATCAACTCTCATCATATCACCTCTAATTCAGCACTAATTGCACCAGCTCTTTTTAAATTTTGCATAATAGCTATGATATCATTTGGCGCTGCTCCAAGTTTATTTAGCATTCTAGCTATGTTTGCTACTGTTGTTTTATTGTTTGTGATTTTTAAAGTATTAGATACTGGATCTAAAATACCACCATCTTTCATATCGATTTCATTTTGTCCTAAAGCTACGGTATTGTTTGGATCTATTTTTATAGTGATATCTTTATGGGTAATTAATATAGGTTCAACTTCTATATTTACTCCCGCTACTATAGTTCCTGTTCTTTCATCGATGATCACTTTACTTTCTGGAGTGTAAGCTATATCTTGTTCTAATACTCTTGCCATAAATTCAACATGAGAAAATTCTTCAGGTTTTGTTAATTTTATAGTTCTAGAATCTAAAGCTTTTGCTATATCTGTATCAAAAATAGTATTTAAAACTCTTTCTATATTATTAGCCGTTTTAAAATCCGCTTCTTTTAAACTTAAAATCAAATCTTCACTTTGGCTAAAGTTTTGTGGAATTTCTCTTTCTACGACTGCACCATTAATAACATTTGCTGAGGTTGAGTGTGTTCCTGCTGCACCTGGTCTTGGGCTAAGTCCACCTATAGCTAAAGAGCCTTGAGCTACTGCATAAATTTCTCCATCAACCCCTTTTAGAGCTGTCATAAGCAAGGTTCCACCTTGTAAAGATTTAGCATCACCTAAAGAAGCCACACTTACATCAAGCTTATCCCCACTTCTTGCAAAAGCAGGAAGTTTTGCTGTAACCATTACTGCTGCTGTATTTTTTGATTTTATATCACCTGGGCTAACTTTTACATTCATACCCTGAAGCATATTTGAAATAGATTGTAGAGTAAATTCGCTACTTGTACCATCTCCACTTCCATTTAAACCAACAACCAAACCATATCCTATAAGTTGGTTATCTCTAACACCTACTACATTGGTAAGTTCTTTTATGGTAGCTGCAAAAACGCTCAGACTTAGCACCAAGCTCAAAAATAATATTCTCATCGATTCTTCCTTTAATCTATGCTATTTTCATAAATTAAAGCAAAAAAAGTTCCAAATTTATGCAAAGGAGTAAAAACTTAGAGTGGTTGAACCGAATTTTTTTTCTTTTGTTTTTTCGTAATTTTGTATTTTAGTTGGAGTTTTAAAAGTACTGTGATGTTCTATGATGATGATTTTAACATTTGAATTTTTTATATTTTCTATCAACTTTAAAGTTTTTTCGTAAATATCAAAAAAACCTTCTCTAATATCAAAGGGTGGATCAAGATATAAAATAATATCTTCTTTGGAATTTTGAATAATTTGAGGGGTTTTTTTAAAAGTATCATCATTAAAGCAAATGGTGTTTTGATCAATATTGGAAGCATTTTTTAAAGCGATTTCATAAGCTTTTTTATCTTTTTCTATAGCATAACTTTTTAAGCAGCCATTACTTCTTGCCTCTAATGCCATTAGAGCACTTCCTCCAAAGGCCTCTATGAAAACCTTATCTTGTAAAGAAAAACGCAAAACATTAAAAACACAAGATTTTACTATGCTTTTGGTGCTTCTTGTGGTGTCTAGACTAGGAAGTAAAATTTTTTTACCTTTATAGATTCCACTTTCTATGGTGGTGTAAATTTTTTGAGTTTGTTTTTTTGAGTTTGTTTTTTTATCTTCTTTGTAATTTTTTAAAAAATCTTTTACGCTTTGATATTCTTGTATTTTATGCATTATTATTTTCTTCTTTGATAAGATTTTTTAACTCTGTTTTGTAAAGATCAAATATTGCATCGATTTTTTCATGACTTTCTTGACGTAATTGCTCTAAAATGGCTTCACATTTTTGATTCATAAGTTTTTTTTCACGCATGGCTATTTTATAAGCAATACTTTGCAAACTTGCATTGAAATCATTTAAAGCATTAAGTAATTCCTCTATATTAAAAGGATGAGATAAAAAATTTGATTTTTTATTGATGATAAATTGTGGTTTTTGCGTGTTAACTTTTTCATCGCAGACTAAAAAATCACAATCTTTTTTTAAAACTAAAAAATCCCTCAAAGCGATTTCTAAAGTTTTTTCTAAAATTAAATCCTTACATTCAAGAGCGATTTTCATTGATTAAACTCACTTTTAATTTGTGTTTTTTTAAAGTGTATGGTACTATACCTAGAGCTAAATTTGCAAGCTCTGCAAAAGTTAAAATATAAAAATCTTCAAAATTTCTATTTGAAATAGCTTGTAATTCTTTATAACATTTATCAAACATATAAAAAGAATAAAAATCCTCAACTACTAAAAAATCACAACCATTATCATAAGCATCTAATACAACAGAAGCTGCACATTTGTATGCTAATTGGGTGTTTAAATTTAAAAAACTATAGCCACAACTTTTGTATTTTCTTTCAAAATCTATTACATTTGCTTTAAGTGCTTTGGCGAGTTCTAAAGAGCAGCTTGCGTCTGAAAATCCTTGATATACACCTATATTAAATTGTTCAAAAAAATGCTTAATGTGTTCTTGTTTAAGATGATCTAAAAAAATCTTTGGAGCATATTGGATTTTTTCAATTTTACTCATAATTTCATAAGAGCTACATTCGCAAGCTAAAATATTATCCTCATCCATCATTCTAGAATATTCATCTAAGATATCTTTTGGATCATAATCAATAATAAAATAATTTTTACCCAAAGGCTTTTCGCATAATGTGCTTTGAACTCCAACTTTATCTAAAGCATCTTTGATAATATCAAAATAACAAAATAAATCATTATTGCTATTGGTGTAGATTTTGTACATTACTCATTCCTTAAAAAATACTTCTTGCAAGGCCTGATTTTACAAGCATAACTTTTAATTCTTTAATATAAGATTCATAATCAAGCTCATTTGAAGAAATAAAATTTTTAAATTTTGTGTGATAATAAATTCCTTTTTCTTCATCTGCGACTAATTTTAAAAATTGGGGTGCTTTTTCTGGGTATTTAAGTAGCATTTTATAAGCAAATACAAAAAAGCTATCGCCAAGATATTCAGGTAAAAATTCCCTAACTTCACTTGTATAATATAAAAAATCATATTGTTTATAAAGTTCTATATCGTGTATATCAATAAGTCCTTTAAAAAGTTCGAGCTTTTCTAAAAAATCACTTTTATCCATGATTAAATCTTTGGTTGCTCTTTTGGTATCAAGTGGTTCTATGGTAAGTTTTTTGCCAAATCTTTCTATGATATTATTCAAATCTCTTCTTTGTCTGATTGTAACTTGATTGACTTTAATACAACTTTCTGGATTTTCTTCAAAATCAAAATATATGTCATCTTTTTTAATTTGACTTAAAACATCATAAACACTTTTAAAATTTTTACTATCATAAACATAAGGTTTATAATAAGCTAAATAATCACTATCTTTATCAAAACGAAAAATTCTTAAAGTTATTTGCATATTTTATCCTTGGTATTATTTTTCATTATATACATTTTAAACTTATAAAAATTTGATTATTATATAAAATTAAAAGCTTTTTGTATAAAATATTCACATGGATAAAGAAAAATTTATTATCAACGCCTTTGCTAATTCTATCAATGGAGACGATGGGGCAATAATCGATGGATATTGTTATTCTAAAGATTTATTTTGTGAAGACGTGCATTTTAAGCGCTCTTGGATGAGTTTAGAACAAATTGGAGCAAAGGCTATGCTTGTTAATATTTCTGATGCAATTGCTATGAATGCTACACCAAAATACGCTCTTTTGGGACTTTCTTTGCCAAAATGTTTAGATATGAAACAAGTTAAAGCCTTGCAAAAAGGCTTGCTAGATAGTGCAAAAGAATTTGGAGTACAAATTATAGGCGGAGATACCATAGCGGATAATAAAATCAATATTAGCATAACTATTATTTCTAAGGTAAATAAAAGGGCTATTTTTAGAAAAGGTTTGAAAAAAGGAGATTTGCTTGCTTTTAGTGGGAAATTAGGTGAGAGTTTAAAAGGTTTAAATATATTATTTCGCGGTGGAAAATTGCATTCTAAGCATCGTTTTATAAAACCTAGTTTGAGACAAAAATTTTTTTATGATATAGCAAAAAAAGTTAGAGTAAGTATGGATATTTCAGATGGTTTAAATAAAGACTTATCAAGAATATTGTTTCAAAATCAACTTAATGCAAAATTTTTTAAAAAATTAGATAAATTTAGCTTAAATAGTGCAGAAGAATATGAAATTTTATTTGCTTTTGATAAAAAACATAAAGCATTTATACAAAATATGGCAAAAAAGCATAGAATTAAACTAAATATTTTTGCAAAAACAACAACAGGAAGGTATAAATTTTATGGAAGAGAACATCATTTTTAAGCCCTTATATACTTTAAAACACAGCCCGATAAATGTGTATTTTTCAAAAAATAGTAATGATTTTGTAGTAAGAGAAAAGCCTTTGTATGAATTTAGTGGTAAAGGTGAACATTTAATTTTACATATACAAAAAAAAGATCTAAGCACTAGCGAGGCTTTGAGAATTTTAAGTGAGCAAAGCGGTGTTAAAATGAGAGATTTTGGTTATAGTGGTTTAAAAGATAAACAAGGCTTAACTTTTCAATATATTTCTATGCCTAAAAAATTTAAAGAGAGTCTAAAAAATTTTAAACATGATAAGATGAAAATTTTAGAAAGTTTTTATCATGATAATAAACTTAGAATAGGGCATTTAAAAGGAAATTCATTTTTTATAAGATTAAAAAAAGTTTCAAAAGTAGATGCTTTAAAAATAGAACAAGCTTTTAAAAATATCCAAGAACAAGGTTTTGCTAATTATTTTGGATATCAGCGTTTTGGCAAATTTCAAGATAATTTTTCACAAGGACTAGAAATTTTAAAAGGCAAAAAAATAAAAAATAAAAAAATGCAAGAATTTTTAATTTCTGCCTTTCAAAGCGAGCTTTTTAATAGATATTTGAGCAAAAGGGTGGAATTGTCACATTTTATTAATGACTTTAGTGAAAAAGAAATAAAACAAATATATGATTTAGATAAAGATGGAATTAAAAGTTTAAAAAATCAAAAGCAGTTTTTTAAACTTTTAAAGGGCGAAGTTTTAGGACATTATCCTTTTGGTAAATGTTTTATATGTGAAGATTTATCAAGTGAAGTAGAAAGATTCAATCAAAAAGATATTAGTGCGATGGGTCTTTTAATAGGCTCTAAAGCTTATGAAGCAAACGAAGGTTTAGCTAAAAAATTAGAAGATGAGATTTTTTCTTTTGCATATGAGTTTAAAAATAAAATGCAAGGTTCAAGGCGCTTTATGTGGTCTTATTTGCAAGATTGCAAAGGTTATTATGATGAAGAAAAATCTCATTTTACTTTGGAGTTTTTCTTGCAAAAAGGCTCGTATGCCACAGTGATTTTAGAAGAAATTTTACACACAGATATCTTTGAACAAACTCATAATATATAATTTAAAAAATTGATATTGAGTATCAGTAAAAATTTATCTTTTATAAATTATAATAACAATTATCATTTTTATAAAAAGGAAAACTCAATGTCAGTTTTGGTTATCGGAGCGGATGAAATAACCCCAATAAAAGCAGTTTTGACAAACCTAGGTGCAAAAAGCATAGAGCATTGGGATGCTAGAAATGAAAATAGGGTAAATAGAAAACCCATTCCACAAAATACTGAATGTATAGTTATGCTTACTAGTTTTTTAAATCATAATACTATGAAAAAAATCAAAACAGAGGCAAAAAAACGCAATATACCTTTAGTTTGTGCTAAACGCAGTGTGAGTTGTGTGTATTGTGAATATTGTAAGGTTTTTGGACTTGATCAAACCTATGAGTGCGCAAAGAAGGCTTAGTGTATGTTTGGATTTAATGAAAAAGAGGATTTTATACCTAAAATATTTAGAGATTTAGAACAAAAAAGTATTAATCATATTTTTTTAAATTTATATAATTCTTTAGTTGAAGATGATCTAAAAATACCTTATATCTATGCAAAAAAAGCTGACTGTTTAAGAAATATTTTTGAGTTAAAAATTCAAAATATGAGCATAGAAAGGACTTTGAGATTTAGCAAAATAAAACAATTTTGTCCATATTCTCATAAAATCATCAAAGCTTATAAAGAAGGAAATTTAAATCAAATACAACTTGAAGCAAAGATGCCAAAATATACTTTAGCGAAATTAATACAAAATGTGTTCTTATCACCTAGTTTTACTTTGCCTTTGCAAGTTGCTTTTGAGGCTTTTGTATATGATAAAATTTGCAAAAGCAATACCAAATCCAAAGTAAAGATTTATAAAAATATCATTATCATTAATGAAAAAATGGCAGTCATGCCTTTATTTTGTAAAGATAGTGATAAAGATATAGAGCTTGCTTTGCAATTTATAAAAGAAAATTCTTTTGAAAGATTTTATATTGTGTATCCAAGAAATAAAAATTTCACTCAACATGAAGAAATAAGACATTTTTTATGCGAAAATAATAAAACTTTGCTAAAATTAGTTCCCTATACTATTAATAATCAAATTTTAAGGAGATGTTAAATGTCAATAGCAGTAATTTATGGTAGTTCAATGGGTAATACCGAAGGTGCGGCAAACATGATCGCTCAAAAATTAGGAATTTCAGATGTATTAAATATCGCAGATATTGATGCAGAGAAAATTAATTCTTATGATAAATTAATTTGTGGAACTTCTACTTGGGGAAGTGGTGATTTTCAAGATGATTGGGATGGTTTTGATTTTTCAGCTTTAAATCTTAGCGGTAAAACTGTTGCTGTTTTTGGTATGGGAGATAGTGAAAGCTATTCAGATACATATTGCAGTGCTATGGGAAAACTTGCTCAAGCTTTAAAAGCAGCGGGTGCAAATTTGGTAGGTGCTGTTTCTACGGGTGGTTATACTTTTGAATCAAGTGAAGCCGTAGAAGGTGATAAGTTTGTAGGACTAGCATTAGATAATGATAATCATGAGGATTTAACAGAAAGTAGAATTGATGCTTGGTTAGAGCAAATTAAACCTTCTTTTTCTTAAAAATTAGATGCCTTTTAGGCATCTTTATGTTTAAAATTTTCTTTTTTTAGTTTCACTTAGCATATCTTGTGCTAAAGAATCTACTTCATTTGCAATAGCATTAGTCTGCATAGCTGTTTGAGAGTTTTGTTGTGTGAGTTTTTCTATAGTAGCTACTGATTCATTGATTTGACTAATATCATCTGCTTCTTCTTTTATGGCTTCACCCATATCATTTATTGACTGGGCTAAGATATTAGTATTAGCTTCTATTTCACCTAAAGACTTTTGAGTTCTTTCTGCTAGATTTCTAACTTCATCAGCAACAACAGCAAAGCCACGTCCATGTTCACCAGCACGTGCTGCTTCAATAGCTGCATTTAATGCAAGTAGGTTAATTTGATCTGCAATATCTGAAATTACTGTAGTTACATTTTTGATATCATTGCTTTGTTTTACTACATCTTGTGTTTTAATGGAAATTTCACTCATAGCCGAGTTCATTTGCTCTAAAGCTCTTGCACTTTCTTGCAGTGATGAGGTTTGATGTGTAGCATCATTTGTAAGTTCTTGCATGCTTTGTTTGAGTGCTTCGGCCTTTTGGTTGAGTAATTCTCCTTGGTGAAGTGATTGTGTAAGCATGTTCTTTATTTCATCTCCAAGAGAATTTATAGCCTTTTCAATATCGCCTTTTGGTGCATTAATAGTTGCTGTGAAATCTAAGCGTTTATAGCTATCAAATACAGCTAAAATTTCGTTTAAATTACTGCCAATTTTTCTTTGTAAAGTTGTAAGCATACTATTTAACACTTTCATTAATTCTTGAATTTGAGGGTTGTTAGCATGAGAGCTAATATGCAAATCAAGCTCACCTGTTTCTATTTTTTTAGCAATACTGACAGATTCTTTAATGGCTTTTGCATCTTTGTTTAGAGCTTCTTTAATGATCTCAATGTTTTCATTAATTTCTTCTGCCATTTTTCCAAATTCATCTTGAGTTTTAAGCTTAATAGGATGAGAGTGAGAATCTTTGTGATTTAAATAATTAAAGAAATTATGTAATCCTGATGAAATGATCGCAATTGGTTTAAGATTGTAAGAAATAATCATTCTAATAAAAATCAAAGTGAAAAAAATAGCAATCAAGGAAATAATAATTTGTTCCATTAGTGTTTGTTTAGCTGCATCATTGTAAAAATCATAATCAGCTATAGAACAGATAACATATTTTGGATTAATTCCACCATTACAAATTAAAGCTCTAGTTTCATTTTCTTTTGTTTGAATTTTAAAAATATCTTTTGAAAGACTTCTATTTGCACCTTCTAGTGTTTTAAGATAATATGCAACAATATCTTTACTTGTATTGGTTGAGGTTAAAATTTTAGAAGGATCAGTGTGAAAAAGATAGGTTCCATCGTGGGCTAAAACAGCAGCATGTGAATAAGGTGTTTTACCTATAGCTAAAACTTCTTCTGAGAATTTTTTTAAATCATAATCAGCCGCAACTACACCTATAACTTCACCATTTTCTATAATAGGATTGGCATAAGAAATAGTAGGTTTTTTCATACTAGAAGATATGTATGGTTCTGTGACAATTAACTCTTTTTTTTCTTTGGCTTCTTTATACCATCCTCTAGTTCTAGGATCATATCCACTTTCTGGAGTTTGGTTGTTGCCATTTGATCTAAACATAGAGCCATCTTCAAATCCTACATAAGTTAAGTCAAAACCTAAAGAATCTCCTATGGATTTTAACAAGCTAGTGTATTGTTTTGAATTTAGATTATGCTTATTTTCTTTGATATATTTTGTTAAAGAATTAATTATATTACGTCTATCACTTGCATATAAATCAAATCTTTTACTTACATCAAAAGCAACTTTTTGTTGAAATTGAACTAACAAAGTATGGCTATTAGATTTTGATTTAATATAATTAAAAACACCTAAAACACATAATAAAACTATAACAAAAATACAAACCAAAAAGGCAATTTTGTTGGAAAAATTACCTAGTAAATATTTTTTGGTAGATGAGAACATTTTTTCTCCTTGAAAAGTTAAAAATTTAAAGTTTTACTACTATGGTAAATTATATGATTTTATTAAAAAAATATTTAAAAATTTATAAATAATATTAGGTTTTATTAAAAATACAATATATTTTAAAAGTATTTTAAAGAGAAAATTCTAATTTTTTGGAAAGTAAAATTTTATTATCAGTGTATTTTACCCATTGTATATTTAAAGCGAAAATACAAGCTTGTGCAAGTTTTGCAAAGGGAAATTTTTTATAGTATATTCTTTCTTGCTCTTTGGTGGCTTTTTGAAAAAGAGCTTTGATTTGCACTCCTTTAATAAGATTAATAATATCTGTATCTAGCGCTATATTAACTGCTACTTTAGGGGATTTATAGGCAAGTTGAATATGTTTAGTATGTTCTTCACTAGCAAAAATTAAAGCTAAATTTTTATCATCAAAAGCATAATAACAGCTTGCGCAATATACTCCACCATCCTCATCAAGCATACTTAAATTTAAAAGTTTTTGTGAATGGATAAATTTTTTAATTCTTTCATCCATTGTTATTGGCTTTAAGTTTTAAAATTTTTTGATAACTTAAGTGAGTTAAGAAGATTACATAAAATACTTGTAAAAATAAACCAAGCAAAGGTATGCTTGATAAAGCAAAAAAGACTAAGGTGATAATTTTAAAGTATAATGGTGATGAATTTTTATAAAAATCATCAAAATTGTTTTTATCTAAGACATTGCTTAATACATCTAGCAATAAAAGTTTGTGAAATAAATAATAAAATACTCCATAATAAATCACAATGCTAACAAAAGGTATAATTAACAAGAAAGTAGCTACTGCAAATAATACGCATGAGATGAGTAAAAATTTGAATGTTTTAAGTAAAATTTCTAAAGAATTTACTTCTCTTTGTATGAAATGGTTATAGTATTTTTGGTTGATTTTTTTGACTATATAAGGAGTTAAAAAGGAAATTATAAACATAGTAAAAAATACAGAGGCAAATACTACTATAAAAAATCCTCCTATAGCGCTTAAAAATGCAAGTGAAAATTGCACTATAGAAAAACTAAAAAACCAAGCCATAAAAGAGCCACTGACTACATCTTCAATATAAGAAAAAAATATATCATAACTATAATACACTAGCAGGGCAAAAATAACCAGGCTGATTAAAAAAGGCAAAGTTGAGAATTTTAAAAAAGGCTTGCTAAGAAAATCTTGCAAGCTTAGGTATAGTATATTCATTTAATTTGCTTATAAGCATCTTGAAGTTTTTGATAGATTTCTTTATAATCTAGTGTTTCTTTTAAAATTTGATTTAAAACTTCGTTGTCTTCTGTGCCATTCCAAGTTTTTTTATAAGTGCCTTCTTTGTAGCCGTTTTCTTGTCTGAATTGATTTAATATATTTTTTCCAATATAGGTTTTATAAAGCTCAAAGAAATTTAAACCACATTTTCTAGCTAAAACAAAATATGCACTCAAGAGTTCACCTAAATCATAATCAAAACCACTACATTTGTGGATAATAAGCTCAATATCATTTAAAATTCCATAGATATCTGCTTCATTTGGATTAGAAGTTTCTTTGCAAAAGTCATCAAAAAAAGTTACAGAAGAAACTTCCTCTGCTATGAAATTTTTATCATCTATTTGTTTTTCTTTGTATTCTTCTAAAATCAAACTTAAAATAAAATGCCATATATCCACTATTTCAATGCGCACATTGTCCCAGTTTGCAGGAGTGTGTATGCTTTTCCAATGTTTCCAAGCAAAAGAATCAATAAGCTCAGCACACTCCATATAAATACATCTTCTAAAACTAATCAATTTGCCTTCTTTGGTATAGCCATTTTCCCATCCTATACCATTGGTATCATCATTTAGTTTTTGCTGGAGTTCTAGCATGCTTTTTAAAATATCTTTTACTTCCATGTTATTTCCTTTTTTAAGCATAAAATCCAAATTCTTTATTGTCTTCTTCTTTTTGTTCTTTTTGTTTGTTATATTGTTCCCAAATTTCTTCTAGTAATTTAGTGCTATCTTGGAAAATTTGTTTTTTAATATCTTCAAGATCAGTTTTATTCATTTCTTTGTTTAAACTCTTATCCATGGTGTTAAATAACTCATGTAAAGTAGCCTTTTTATGTTCTTCATTTTTTGGTTCAGGTAAGGCATCGCCAATTTTCATTGCAGTGGTAATGAGCTCTTTTGGTTTTAAGGTTCCAACTCTTGAGTTTTTCATAAACTCATCGATTTGAGGTTGTACTTTGGCTACTGCTTCTTTTATTTCTTCAATTTCTTCTTGTGAAAGTTTAGTTCCACTATATGAAAATGAAAAACCAAATTGATTTCTTAAACTCAAAGATGCTGAATTTCCATCTTTATCTAATTTTGCTTCTTTTTTATCATACATAGAAAAAGAAAGATGATTGCCATTTTTTGTTTTAATATCCATAGAAAAATTTTGAGAATTGTAGCTAGAAATTTGCATAGCTTTTCCTTTCAAGTAAAGATAAGGTTATATCGTCAAAATAACCAAATCTTGAATAAATTTGCAAAGTTTTGCACTTTGCAAATTTCAAATATTTAGGGAGATAAATATTTTAGCATTAAGTCTTTAAATGCTCGTTAAATCCCAAAATAATTTTAATAATTTTTCGTTTTTTGCACATATTAAAATTTGCTCTTTGTTATGTGTCTTTTTGCATGCTTTTAGAGCTTGTTTTAAATGTTCTTTTAAAGAAAAAATCAATCCAAAAGCAATACCTTCTCTATCTAAGCCGCCTAGAATATAAATTAAAGGCATGCGCATTGATTTAGAAACATCAAGTTTTGCTTGTTCATTAATTGTGATTTTAAAATCAAATTTGCTAGGATGTTTAAACTTATAAGCTAAAGCAAGATCTAAAAACTCATCTAAATGATTTAATTTTTTTCCACTAATAAATGGATATATAAAATAAAATAAGTCTAAGATATTATTGCTAGTTTTGCTTTCATCATCGTAATTTTCTTGTATAAAATCATAATATGTTTTAAATTGCTCTTGGTAATTTTGCACTAAAGTCATAGTCATTTTGGTTTTTGCAAAATTATTTAAGAAAACTTTAGGATTAGCTTCAAAACTAAAATCTAAAAAATTAATCTTTATATCATTTAGATAAAAAATCCCACTAGTATCACTTTCTAAATCTAGTAAAATATTATTTGAATTAAGCTCATTGATAGAACTATTATGGACTATTTTATCATCTAATATAATAGAAAAATCATTATAAGCAAATTCATTACTCATAGGTTTTTCATAAAAACCAAAATCATCCCAAAAATTTTCTTCACTACAAGCAATGCATCCATGTCCTGCAGCTACCGGCCAAGAGGTTTTGGAGTTAAATTTAACCTTAGGACAATTATTATAAGCATAAGGTCCTTTGCAACCTACTTTAAAAAGACAATAACCTTGTTTAATATTTTCATCATCAAAACTTTGAGCAAAATTTCCTGCTTCAAATTTAGCTTTTCTTTCGCATAAATCATGTAAGCATTTACCATAAAAGGCTAAAGGTCTATTTTGCTCATCTAAAGCCATATCTTGCTCAAATAATATATAAAAACAAAGTGCTGCGATGATATTTACATCACTTGGGGGACAACCTGGTATATTGATTACTTTTTCTTCTAAGACTTTAGAAATTCCTATGCTTTTGGTAGGATTTGGATGTGCAGCTTGAATTCCTCCATAGCTTGAGCAAGTTCCCATAGCAAAGATTGTTTTAGCATTTTTAGCACATTTTTGTAAAATTTCATATCCATTTTCACCATGTGCTCCTATGGTTAGATAAAAAGGATCTATAGCACAAACTCCACCTTCAACAGCTAAAAGAAAATCTTTTTTTTCTAAAACTTCCTCTAAATGTGATTCTGCTTGATGTCCGCTAGCACTCATAAAGGTTTCATGATACTCTAAGGAAATAAAATCAAAAATTAAATCCAAAAAATCTGGCAATGAAGTTCTAAGTAAGCTCTCGCTACACCCTGTGCATTCACTTAAATGAAGCCATATGAGACTAGGTGGGGTGTGAAGTTGAAAATATCTATGCGCCAAAGGGCTAAATTCATTTGGTAAGCCTAAAATTTTAATGATAGAATTTACAGCCTCTAATGAGATATTTTTTTCTTCTTTGTGTGAGTTTTCTAATAGAGTGATTTTATGCTCTAATATGCTTTTTAATTCTTCATTGCCCAAAGACATTTTTTAACCTTTAGCTATTTGTATCATATTTAAAAAATCATTTGCATTTAATGCAGCTGAACCTATCAATACTCCACCGCAATTTTTTAAAGCGCAAATTTCTTTAATATTGCTTTGATTAACACTTCCGCCATATAAAAGCTTAGCATTGGTAAATTCTCTTAAGAAATTAAGTATAGTATTGATATCATCAAGATTAGCACTAACTCCTGTGCCTATAGAATAAATAGGCTCATAAGCTATGATAAGTTTTTTATAAGATAAATCAATATTTTCAATTTGTTTTTTTAAAAAATCCAAGCTTTTGTTGGCATTTTTAGTTTCTAAACTTTCGCCTATACAATAAATGATATTAAAATCAAGATTTTTTGCAAAGTCAAATTTAGCCTTTAAAAAGCTTTCATCTTCCTTTAAAGCTCTTCTTTCAGAATGGCCTATTAAAACGCTTTTGATATTAAATTCTTCTAAGTGAATTTTACCTATTTCTCCAGTATATGCTCCATTTTCGCAAGGGTAGAAATTCTGCGCGCCTTGTTGAAATGAAAAATTGTCTTTTAAGAAAGCTATGCTAGGAGGGAAGATGAAAATTTCATCTTCTTTGTTTAAGTTTTGGTTTAATTTTTGAGCGTAAAGTTCAAAGCTTGATCTTGTATGATTACACTTTAAATTTGCTGCAAAAATCATTCATTATCCTTTATAGTCAAAGGTTTTACACCAGGAAGTTCTTTTCCTTCTATAAGCTCTAATGATGCTCCACCACCGGTTGAAATGAAAGTCATCTCATCAGCATCACCTGCTCTTGCTACAACATCAGCAGTATCACCACCACCTATTACAGTTGTTGCATGAGATTCGCTAATATAATGGCTCATTTTAATACTGCCTTTTGAGAATTTATCGATTTCAAAAACCCCCATAGGTCCATTCCACCATATAGTTTGAGCATCAGAAAGTGCTTCTTTAAACAACCTTACACTAGCAGGACCTATATCAAGCCCCATCCAACCCGCAGGAATTTCTTGCACAGGAGTGTATTTCATTACTGCTTCTTGAGAGCAAGTTTGTGCTGCTGTAACATCCACAGGAAGATAAATTTTCACCCCTAGATTTTTACCTTTGAGCAAGATTTTATTCGCTTCTTCAATTAAATCTTCTTCTAAGAGAGAATTTCCTATATCATAACCTTGAGCTTTTAAGAAAGTAAAGGCCATACCACCACCTATGATGAGCTTATCTACTTTTGGAAGTAAGTTAGTTAAAGCTTGCAATTTCCCACTTACTTTAGAACCACCTACTACTGCCACAAAAGGTCGTGCAGGGTGTTTGATAAGATTGCTTGCAAATTCTATTTCTTTTTGGAGTAAAAATCCCGCACCTTTGTTTGTATTATCAAAGTATTTTGTAATAGCTTCAACACTAGCATGGGCTCTATGGCAAACCCCAAAAGCATCATTAATATAAACATCAGCCATAGAAGCAAGTTCTTTGGCTAAGTTTTCATCATTCTTAGTTTCACCCTTTTCAAAACGTAAATTTTCTAAAAGCAAAATTTCACTTGATTTTAATTCGCTAGCTTTTTTCTTTGCATCTTCACCTATAACATCTTTAGCCATAATGACTTCTTTAGACATTAAGCGTGCAAGTCTTTTTGCAACTGGCTCTAAAGAGTATTTTGAAGCTATTTCTTTTGGACGCCCTAAATGTGAAGCTAAAATAACTGCACAGCCATTGTCTAAACAATATCTTATAGTAGGGATAGCCGAGCGAATACGACGATCATCAGTGATATTTAAAAACTCATCTTGAGGAACATTAAAATCACATCTAATAAATACTTTTTTCTTTGCAAGATCAATATCTTTAATCGATAAAATACTACTCATCTTAAGCCTTTGCTACAAATACTGCCATATCTACCAAACGAGAAGAATATCCCCATTCATTATCATACCAAGCAACCACTTTAACAAAATCATCACAAATAACTTGAGTTAAATCACTTGCTACAATCGCACCATAAGAGCAAGTTATAAAATCACTTGAAACTCTTTCTTCATCATCAACTAATAATATACCTTTTAAATTGCTAGCAGCTGCTTTTCTAAAGGCTTCATTGATTTCTTCTTTACTTACTTTTTTCTTTAAAGTTGCAGTTAAATCCACAGTTGATACATCAGCTACAGGTACACGCATACTTTGACCGTGTAATTTTCCATCAAGTTCAGGCATAACAAGCTTCATAGCTTTTGCTGCACCAGTTGAAGTAGGGA
This sequence comes from Campylobacter sp. CNRCH_2014_0184h, assembly GCF_025772985.1. NCBI lineage: Bacteria > Pseudomonadati > Campylobacterota > Epsilonproteobacteria > Campylobacterales > Campylobacteraceae > Campylobacter > Campylobacter sp. CNRCH_2014_0184h. The sequence continues at coordinate 240,492 of NZ_JAKMTB010000003.1, forward strand.
TGATATTTTGTGCAGCAGCGCGTGATCTTCTTTTATCTCTTGCTTTTGCATCGATAATACTTTGTCCGTTTGTGTAGGCATGTATAGTAGTCATTAAACCTTTTTCTATGCCAAAATTATCTTGTAAAACTCTACAAATTGGTCCTAGGCAGTTAGTAGTGCAACTTGCATTTGAGATGATGTTTTCGCCTTTATATTCGTGAGCATTTACCCCTAAAACATAAGTTGGAGTTTTATCTTTTGCAGGTGCACTCATGATAACTTTTTGCACCCCATGATCTAAAAATCCTTGACATTTTTCCATAGTTAAGTGTGCGCCAGTACACTCTAAAACAATTTGTGCACCATATTTTGCAAAGTCTAAATCCGCTACATTTCTGCTTTTTAAAACTTTTATTTTTTTATTATCAATTATTAAATCATCACCATCATTTTCAACACTACCATCGTATACCCCATGAACAGTGTCATATTTAAAAAGATATTTAGTAAGCTCTATATCAGTAGTATCATTAATCGCTACAAGTTCGATATCATCGCGCTTCATAATAATTCTTGCAACACATCTTCCAATGCGTCCAAAACCATTTATTGCAACTTTTACAGCCATTTTCATTTCCTTTTTATGATTAAGTAGGTAAAATTCTACTAAAAAAAGGTTAAATTTTAATGAAAATCGCACTTTTTGGTGGCAGTTTTGATCCACCCCATTTAGGGCATAATGCTATAGTCTTTAATGCACTAGCAAATTTAGAGCTTGATAAACTCATTATTATGCCAACTTTTATTAGCCCCTTTAAGCAAGAATTTACAGCAAATGAGCAAAGACGCTTAAAATGGTGTGAGATGATTTGGGGAGGTTTGGAAAAAGTTGAAATTTGTGATTTTGAAATAAAAAAACAAAGACCCGTACCTAGTATAGAAAGTGTTGATTTTTTGTATAAGCAATATGAAATTTCTAAATTTTATCTTATTTTGGGAGCTGATCATTTACAAAGTCTTGAAAAATGGCATGAATTTGAAAGATTGCAAAATTTGGTAGAATTTGTTGTAGCCAAAAGAGATGGTATTTTTATACCAAAACATTTTAAAACTTTAGATACTAAAGTAAATATCTCTTCTTCTTTTATAAGAGAAACCTTGCAAACATCGCAAGTTTGTGAGCAAATCAAAGAAGAAGTTAAGCTTTATTATTCTAAATTTAAAAATATTTAACAAAAGGAAAATAATGCAAGAAAGAATTAATAATATAGTACAGATTTTAGATGATAAAAAAGCAGATTTAATAGAAACTTTTGATATGCAAGATAGGGATTATTTTGTTAAATTTGTAGTGATTGCTACTACTATGGGGGAAAGACATGCGCTTTCTTTGATTGATGATTTAAAAACTAATCTTAAAAGCAAGGGTGAAGAGTTTTTAAATATAGAAAGTAGTGAAGAATGGACTGTACTTGATTTAGGTGATATTTTGATTCACTTAATGAGTGAAACTTATAGAGCAAAATATAATATAGAAGAATTTTTAAAAAGTCTAAATAAAGAAAATCAAAACTAGGATTAATATTTGGATAATCTAATCACTGAATTATCAGATTTAGCTAAAGAATATTTTGAAAATTCAGAATTTGAAAAATGCGATGAGGTTTTAAGTGAACTTATAGCTTTTTGCAAAGGCGAGGTTACGCTTGCTCAAGATGGTAAAATGATTTTTATAGATGATGAAGACAAACATCGTTTGCTTTTAGAAGCTTACCATAATAGAGCGCTTTGTAGATTTAATTGTTTGAAATTTCAAGAAGCACTTAAAGATGCAACCATAGCTGTAGAATTTGATCCTAGTAATGTATTTTTATTTAATCTTTTGGGTCTATGTAATTTTAAATTAGATTTATTACAAGAAGCACTTTTGGCTTTTAATAAAACTATAGCGCTAGATAATGCATATTATTTAGCATATTTTAATAGGGCTAGAGTTTATATACTTTTAGATGAGCACACAAAAGCTTTAAAAGATTTACAAACTTGTATTGATTTAGCTCCAGAATATTATATGGCTTATTATACTAGAGCTATTACTTTGCTTAGTGTTGATCCAAAACAAGCTTTGATTGATTTTAAAAAGTCTCAAGATTTAGGATTTGAATCCTCGCAGATTTTTTATTATCAAGGTGTAGCTTGTGAGAATTTGGAAGATTATCAAAAAGCTATAGAATTTTTTACTAAGACGATTGAGCAAGATGAGAGTTTTGCTGATGCGTATTATAAAAGGGCTAATAATAAACGTAAAGTTGATGATTTAGAAGGAGCTTTGCAAGATTGTTTAAAATCTATTGGACTAGACAATGAAAATGCAATGGCGTACTTAATTTTGGGACATATTTATAAAGATTTAGAAAAGATAGAATTATCAATAGATGCTTTTAAAAAATCAATCGAATTAGATGAAAATTTGCAATATCCATGTTTTGCATTAGCTAGAGTTTTGTATGATTTAAAAGATTATGAACAAGCTTTGAAGTATTATGATAAAACAATTGAGCTTTATGAAGAATACGCTCAAGCATATATTAATAGAGGTAATACTAAAATTAATCTAAAAATGATTGAAGAGGCTATAGAAGATTTTGATTTAGCAGCTAAATATTATCAAGAAAGAGCAAGAAAGCATGATTTTACTCCATCAGAATTGGCAGAACTTGAACAAGCAGTTCCTTATGGTTTTTATCATTTGGGTAATAGTTTATATGAAATAGACAAATATGATGAAGCTTTGATAAGTTATGAAAAAGCTTTGAAATATCAAAAAGAATATCCTGATGTGTTTTTTAATAGGGCTTATTTAAAATCTGATCTTGAAAAATATGAGGAAGCTTTAGAAGATAGTGAATTAGCTGTTAAATATTATAAAAAGCAAAATAATACTCAAGATTATGTTAATTCTCTTTCTCAAAGAGCTTGGATTAAAAGCAAGCTTGAAAGATTTCAAGAAGCTATGGATGAATACAATGAGCTTATAAAAACATATAAAGATTATATTGATTTAAAAGATGTATTGTTTGAAAGAGCATATTGTGCAAAAGAACTTGAATCTTATGAAGAATTAATAGCTTATTGTAATGCAGCACATAAGGTGGATAAAAATAATTTTAAACTTTATTTTTGGCGAGGAATTGCTAAATATAATTTAAGCTTAGAAGAAGAAGCTATAGAAGATTTAAATAAGGCTTTAAAAATTGATAAAAACTATAATGGAGCAAAGTATTATAAGGGACTTTGTTATGAAGATCTTTATATGTTTGAAGAAGCTATAAAATGTTACGATAGTGTGATTTTAAGTAATGAAGAAGATGATGAATCATATTTTCATAGAGCAAAATGTAAAAGAAATCTTGAAAAATATAATGAAGCTTTAAAAGATATCAATGAATGCTTAAAAATAATTGATGATATTGGGGAGTATTGGATAGAAAAAGCACAAATTTTAAGCTTTTTAGGAAAATATGATGAAAGCTTTGAAGCGGCAAAAAAAGCAAGTGAGCTTGAACCAAAATCATATGAGTGTTATCATTTTATGGGTGCAGTTAAAGTGTATTCGCAAGATTTTAAAGAAGCTATAAAATATCTTAATATGGCTTTAAATTTAGATGAAAGTCAAAATTGGACACATTATTATAAGGCAGAGTGTTTAAGAAATTTAGGTGATTTTCATGATGCATTGCAATGTTATGAAGATTGCTTAAAGATAACAAAAGAAAATACTGATGCTTTGGTGGGAAAAATTCAGTGTTTAGAAGAGCTAAAAGAATACAAACAAGCTTTAGAGTGTACTAAAGAATTATTAAAGCTTGATGAAGAAAATGAATTTGCATTAAAAAATCAAGATATTTTAATGCAAAAATTAAAGCAGCAAAATAAAAAATGGTGGCAAATTTGGAATTAAGCTTTGTGTGATTTATTATTTGTATAGATTTGAAAATTTGCATAAATAAAGTCTATTTGGTGTTTTTAATGAAAATATGAGTTTTGAAAAAAGTTATTTGACCTTTTATATTAATGTCAAACTCCAAAGGGATAAAAATCAAAGATGAGTTATTGCTAAGTTTGTAGCTTAATTGTGAATTTTTCTGATAATTTTTTAAGATTTTGTCAAAATTTTCAAGCTTTAAAAGTTCTTTTTCCTGAAGTAAAAAATATAAGGTATTATCATCAATCTTCATAAAATATTTAAAGTCGCTTGAATTAGCAATAAAATCAAATAATACTTCATCATAATTTTCTTTTAATTTGGAGTATTTTGGATGAAATTTTTTGGACATATTGTGAAATTCTATCTTTTGTGGTTTTGAATGAGTTAAATTATAAGTTTTTAAAAAATCATCAAAACTATAATTGTTGTTATAATTTTTATTAAGATTGTGCAAAGTGTTTTTGATACTTTTAATTTGATTATAATATTGCCTGCTTTGAATATAGTCAAGATTTAAAGAATGTATAGAGATTTCTAATTTTTGCAATTGATATTTTTGTGAAGAAAAGCTTATGTAATTTGCAAAAAATCCTAAAAATAGTGCCATAAGTGCAAGTAGATAAAAAGAAAATTTTAATGCTATTTTTTGTTTAAACACGCTTAGATAATTTGCTATCAATAGCCATAAATTTAAAGCTAATACTGCTAAGCGTTCTGGCGTAAAGCCATATTGTGTAATTCTAATTATAATAGCATAAAATACGAAAATATTTAGTGATAGTACCACAATAAAAAAGGCATAAAGTAATGATTTTTTGATTTTATAAAAAGATAAATTTATCCAAAGATTAATTAATAAAAAACTACCAAACCAAAGACATAAATGAACTATACTAAGATTTTCTAAAAGATTAAATAATGCTCCTAAACCATAGGTAAAAAGCATGATTATATATAAAATACTAAAAGTATTTAGTATAAAAACAAAAATTTTATGAAAATTGTATGAAGTAAAATTGCCAAGTAAAAATAAAGAAAAAATTCCAGCACTACAAAGCCATAATGATAAAACACAAGAATCTAACATGCTTGAAGAAATATCAAATAAAAAATCAAATGAACCATAAAATATAGCCAAAAATATACTAAAAATGAACCAAAAGCTTATACTAAAAGAAATGGCAGCTAAAAAATGATGAAAATAATTAAAATTATATAATTTTCTTGCACATACTAAAGCTATAAGAGCTGTTATTAAAGAAATATACAAAGAATTATTAGTAAAAAATATTAAATAATTTTCTATACCATCTTTAAAAATAAAATTTAAAAATATATAAAAAATTAGCCCAAAAAATCCAACCCATAAATTTTTCAAACTTTTATAATTTTGTATTAAATTGCTTTTTGATTCAGTGAATGTTTCACAAAAAATTATAAATAGGGTTAAAAGTAAAAAAATACTAGTTTGGTATGAATCATAAAAAAATGCTACAAAAAACCAAAAACATAAATAAAAAATAACTCCAAGTGGATGATTCAATAAAGCTATATAGCTAGAATTAATAAATTTTTTAAACATGAATATTTTTTATTTTGTTAAGTAAAATTGATATAAATCCTTCAAAGTCAGGTAAATTTAAATCCTTAATTTCTCTTTGCTGTTTTCCCCACATGCATTCAGGAAAAAACCCATCTTCTTTAAACCGTGCCATAACATGAAAATGCACTCTTGGTACATAGTTTGCAAAGGAAGCTATGTTGATTTTTTCTGGGTTATAGTACTCTCTAAGGCTTAATTCACAAGCTAAAACATATTGAAAAAGCATATTTTGCAAAAAGGCTGGGCAATCACTTAATTCTCTGTAATTTTCTTTAGTAAAAATTTTCACCCAAGGAATTTGAGAATTTTCTTTTTCTATAAATAAATAATCATTTTCATAAATCATACCAACCCTTAAGAAAAGACTAGGATTATTCCTAGTCTTTTGATTATTTTTTTGGTCCTATCATTTTTGTAGGATCTACAAATTTAGCAAAGTCTTCTTCACTTACCAAGCCAAGCTCCATAGCACTTTCTTTTAAAGAAATACCTTTTTTGTGAGCATTTTTAGCTACTTTAGCTGCGTTTTCATAGCCAATGTGTGGGTTTAATGCAGTCACTAGCATTAAAGAATTATGTAAATTATGATCTATTTTTTCTTTATTTGGCTCTATGCCAACAGCACAGTGGATATTAAATGAATGCATAGCATCAGCTAATAAATCAAGGCTTTGTAAAAAATTATAAATAATCACAGGTTTAAAAACATTAAGTTCGAAATTTCCTTGGCTTGCTGCAAAACCAATAGCTGCATCATTTCCCATAACTTGCACTGCAACCATAGTTAAGGCTTCGCACTGAGTAGGATTAACCTTACCTGGCATGATAGAACTTCCTGGTTCGTTCTCAGGTATGTTTAACTCTCCAAGACCACATCTAGGGCCACTTGCTAGCCATCTAATATCGTTTGCTATTTTCATTAAATTTGCAGCTAAGCCTTTCATAGCTCCATGGGTAAAATTAATTGCATCATGGCTTGTTAGTGCATGGAATTTATTTGGACTTGAAACAAATTTAGTACCTAAAAGCTTGCTTAATTCCTCGCTTACTTTTTCACTAAGTTCTGGATGTGCATTTAATCCTGTGCCAACAGCTGTCCCACCTATTGCAAGCTCTCTTAATGTAGGCAAAGAAGCGATGATTTGCTCTTTTGAGTGAAGTAACATAGAAAGGTATCCACTAAATTCTTGAGCTAGGGTAAGTGGTGTAGCATCTTGAAGGTGAGTTCTTCCTATTTTAATAATCCCTTCAAATTCTTTTACTTTCTTTTCAAAAGTCGCAATAAGCTCATCTAAAGCAGGGATAAGTTTTTTTTCTACTTGTTCTACTGAAACTATGCTCATAGCAGTTGGAAAGGTATCGTTTGAGCTTTGGCTCATATTTACATGATCATTTGGATGAACAAGTTTTTCTTTTCTAAAATCACCACCCATAATTTCAGTAGCACGATTTGCTATAACTTCGTTCATATTCATATTACTTTGAGTGCCTGAACCTGTTTGCCATATTGCTAGTGGGAAATTATCGTCAAATTTTCCTGCTACAATTTCATCGCAAGCTTGCACAATAGCATTTTTTTTAGCATCGTCTAATTTACCAAGTTTGTTATTAACTAAAGCCAAAGATTTTTTAAGATTTGCAAAAGCATAAATTAAAACTTTTGGCATTTTTTCACAACCAATTTTAAAATTTTCAAAACTTCTTTCAGTTTGTGCACCCCAATATTTATCATTAGGAACTTTAATCTCTCCCATAGTATCGTGTTCGATTCTATATTCCATGGCTTTTCCTTGTAATAAAATAAGATATGATATTTAAACCAAATAAACCCTAAAGTTTGCTTATAATTTAAGAAGTATTTATAAAATTTTTTAAAAAAGTGTAGTTTTTTCAAAACTACACAAAATATTTATTCTACGGTAACACTTTTTGCTAAATTTCTTGGCATATCTACATCATTACCAAGTCTTATAGAAACTTCTAAGGCAAGAAGCTGTAAGATTACCATCATTTCAAAAAATTCACACATATAGTGTTCTTGTTTTGAAGTTCTTATAAAATCATCGCTTAAATCAAAATCAAGTGGAGAAATAGCAAGTAAGGTAGAATCCCTTGCAGCTAATTCTTCTACATTTGATTTGGTTTTTTCATAAAGGCAATTTTGCGGCATTAGTGCAACGGTAAAAAGCTCGCTATCTGCTAGAGCGATAGGCCCATGTTTCATTTCACCTGCTGGATATCCTTCAGCGTGCAAGTATGAAATTTCTTTTAATTTTAAAGCCCCTTCTAATGCTAGTGGATAAAATACATCTCTTCCTATAAAGAAAAAGCCATGGCCATGTAGGTATCTTTTTGAAATTCTATGCACTTTTTCATGCAAGTTTTGTTCAACTTTAACTATACTTGGCAAGCTTCTTAAAGCTTTGATTTCTTTACTCATATCTAAATTTGCTTTTTGTGCAAGATAGATTGCAAGCATCCATAAAGTTGCTACTTGAGTAGCAAAAGCTTTAGTTGAAGCCACACCTTTTTCAATGCCCGCTCTAGTAAGTAATGATATATCAGCCAAACGCACGATATTAGAATTATCCACATTACATATTGCTAAAGTTTTAACTCCTTGTGCTTTTGCTATTTTTAAAGCTTCAAGTGTATCAGCTGTTTCACCACTTTGAGAGATTACTATAAAAAGAGTATTTTTGCCTATAATGGCTTCTCTGTATCTAAATTCACTTGCTACTTCAACTTTAGTTTTAATCTTTGCAAGTCTTTCAAGCAAATAAGCCCCGCTTAATGCTGCATGATAGCTTGTGCCGCAAGCACAAAGTGTGACTTCATCTATGTTTTGTAAAAGAGTTTCATCTATATCTTCAAAAACAATTTGCCCACCTTGCAAGCGTCCCATTAAAACTTCACCTAAAACTCTACTTTGCTCATAAATTTCTTTTTCCATAAAAAATCTATAACCATCTTTTTGAGCATAACTTTTATCTTGACTTAAAGCTACAAAAGCAGGTTGTATGCAAGCTTGATCATGGCAAATTTTGCATTCGTTTAAATTCACATATCCATAATCCCCATCTTCAAGATAAGCTACTTTATCCACTAAAGAAACTAAAGGCGCATCACTTGATGCAAAATAATATTCATTTTCATCGCCATTTTTTCCGATGATGAGTGGCACAGCATTTTTAGCAAAATAAATTGTATTAGGATCTTTTTTACTCACAAGTAAGATTGCAAAAGCACCTTTTAGTTCAGCTATAGTTTTTTTAAAAGCTTCAAATGGTTCTAAATTGCTTGCATAGTATTCAAATAAATGTACAATAACTTCAGTATCGGTTTGACTTAGAAAATTAATACCTTCTTGTGTGAGTTTTGTTTTTAATTCTTGGTAATTTTCTATGATTCCATTATGTATTACGCAAGAGTATTGTCCTAAATGTGGATGAGCATTTATTTCAGTTGGTTTTCCATGGGTTGCCCAACGCGTATGGCCTATAGCAAGTCCAAAGCCATCACTATTAAAATTAGCAGTTTTATTAGCTAAATTTTCTAATTTTCCAACCGCTTTAAAAAAGTCTAACTCTCCATCTTTCATTACTGCTATGCCAGCGCTATCATAACCTCTATACTCAAGCTCTTTTAAGCCTTCTAATATGATTTTTTTCTTTTCTTTGGTCCCTATATATCCTACTATTCCACACATCTTTTACTCGCTTATTAGTGATTTAAGAATTTGATCTTTATGATCTTGCAAGCTTTCATTTTTATGCAAAATCAAAACATTTCGCGTTCTTTCTTTTATGGTTTGAATTTTTGCTGCGCTTAAGATAATATCATATCTTGCAAGCACATCCATCACATAAGCCATTAAACCTTTTTGATCTTTTGTGTTTAAGGTTATTTTGGCATAGCTTTTGGAATAATTCATATCTAATTTTAATTCATCTTTTTTAATGTTTGGTTTTTTTGCCTTTTTTTGTACTTTTAAATGTAATTTAGAATTTAGTAAATTTTCTAAACTTTGTTTTTGAGTATCGCTTACTATATCTGAATATTCAAATTTCAAATAAACTTTTTCATCAAATAATTCAAAAAAACTCATAAAAATTAAATTCAAAGAACTTAAAGTATTGAGTATATTTTCAAGATTGTTTTTTCTATTCATTATAAGCTCTAGGGTAAAATTATCTTGATTATCAAGCCAAAAAGTAAAATTTTCTTTTTGTGTAATTTGCGTTATTTTAATGATTTTTTCAAAACTATTTTTTATAAAAAATAAATTGGATTTAATATGAGTAATATTATTTTGAGTTTGTTCATCAAGATCTAAAAAAGCCTTACTTCTTTTTAGGGTTTGTTCTTTTTTTACTCTTCTTTGGCTCTCATCAATTAAATTCTCATCCTCAAAGCCTTCTAATGCATTTTGAAATAATCTTTCTAAACTTTTATAATAAAAATGATTTTCTATACCCAAAGCTTTAGCATTGCAAAAAGATAAAAGATGTAAGGTTTTTAAGGTATTTATATCATTTAATTTGGAAATAAAATTTAAAACAATAGTAGAATTATAAATATCTTCTTTTTCTATAATGTCTTTAAAAGCATTAAAATTTTTATATAATCTTAAGCCAAAATCTAAAAGCTCATTATCAACTTGGAATTTTCCTACATAAGCTCTGTAAATATTTGCTAAAGAAATTTCATTTTCTTCATGAATAGCACTTAAAAGTATGGTGAGTTTTATTATTAAAAGTGTATTTTCATCAAAGCTATAATCTTTTTCTTCAAAGTATTTTAAGCAAAGTAATGCTCTATCTAATGCACTATAAACACCTTCTTCTTCAAGCAAGAATTTGCTTTGAGTAAGAGGTTTGCAAAAATCTTTTAAAATATTAGCATCAGCAAGAAGTTTTAAAAGAGCAAAAGAATGCTTTCTTTCTAAAATTTTCTTGAATAATTCTAAATTTTCATCTTTATTTTCTGCTCTTTTTAATGCAAAAATGAGTTTGATATCAAAATTATAATCTTTATCATCTAATTTTAAAAGTTGATTTAATATCAAGTTTAGGTTTTCACTTTTGTTAGAATAAGTAAAAAAGCTATCTTGTGTTTCATAAAGTTCATTATCTTTATAGTGTTTTTCTTGGATACACCTTGCTAAAAATTGCGTATAAATTCCACAAGTTTGCATACATTGCATGGCTTTTTGAATAAGTATGGATTTAAGATCTAAATTTTTCTTTTCTTTTTTTTGCATTAAGTTAGCAAGTTCTTGTGAATTTTGTATTAAAAATAAATTAGTGTTTTTACCTTCTAAAAGATTCATTGCACATTTAAGTGAAAATAAAAAATCACTTGCAAGTTTAAATTCGCTTAATTCTTTTTCGTTGATAAAATTAAGCATATAATTTTTAGGAGAATCTTTAAATAATATACTTAAATTTTCTATATCAAGTTGCTCATCTAAACCACCAAAATTTTTATTAATATCAAATTCTTGCTTGATTAAAGGTTGATGATAAGGGTTAAATTCTTGCAAGATTTTTAAAGCAAATTCTTCTTTTAATTCATCTTGAGCTTGAGAAATTTTTTCTTTGATTTGTTTGAATAAAATTTTAGATCCGCAAATATAACGATATTGTAAAATATTTTGTTTTAGCTCGTTTTTAGCTATATTATAAAGTCCATTTATTTCACAAATTTGATAATTGATATTTAAATTAATATCATTTAATGAAGTAATAAATGCTTTCATTAAAGGCTTGATATTGTAAGCTTTTATATCTTTATAAATAAGCAATAAATCAACATTTTCTTTTATACTTAAATTCATTTTAGCATATTGTTTAATAGCGATAATACAAAAAGGGAATTTATCATTATGCGGAAAATAATCATCGAAAAAATCACTCAAAACAAGCTCGTAAACATCTTCTATAAAACGATCAATTTCTTTAGAGTGGTAAAAACTAAACGAGCCTTGTTTTAAAAAAAGTCTAGAGCAATAAGCTTCATAATCTTTTAAAGAATTTTTTAATTTTTGAATTTTTTGTATATCCATAACTTGATAATAATCCTTATTTAATTTTACCAGTATCATACCAAAAATACTTTGTATTAAATTTTAAGTAAGTTAAAATTATAATTATAATTTAAATTTAAAAAATGGTAAGAATATGCAAACAATTATAGAAAAACTAGAAAATCAAGAAAGATTAAATGAAGAAGAAGCTAACAAGCTTTGGGATTTAGAGCTTTTTACTTTAGGCAAATACGCACAAAGAATTCGAACTAATTTGCATGGTAAAAAGGTTTATTTTAATATCAATCGCCATATTAATCCTACAAATATATGTGCAGATACTTGCAAATTTTGTGCTTTTTCAGCACACAGGAAAAATCCTAATCCTTATATTATGTCGCACGAAGAGATAATGAAAATAGTCGATGAAACAGTTTTAAGAGATACAAAAGAAATTCATATCGTTTCAGCACATAATAAAAACACTTCATGGCAGTGGTATTTGGAAATTTTTAAAATGATTAAAGAAAAATATCCATTTTTACATATTAAAGCCTTAACTGCTGCTGAGATTGATTTTTTAAGCAGGGCTTTTAATATGAGCTATGAAGAAGTGATAGAAAAAATGCTTGAATACGGCGTTGATTCTATGCCAGGTGGTGGGGCTGAAATTTTTGATGAGGAAGTTAGAAAAAAAATTTGTCATGGTAAAGTAAGTAGTGAAAATTGGTTGAAAATTCACAAACTTTGGCATGAAAAAGGCAGACAAAGTAACGCCACAATGCTTTTTGGGCATATAGAAAGTAGAGAAAATAGAATTAATCATATGATAAGATTGAGAAATCTTCAAGATCAAACCGGTGGTTTTAATGCTTTTATTCCTTTGGTTTGGCAACAAGATAATAGTTTTATTACAGGTAAAAAACCACTTGGCTCGGTAGAAATTTTAAAAACCTTAGCTATTGCAAGGATAGTGCTTGATAATATTAAAAATATTAAAGCTTATTGGGCAACCATGGGTATAAATTTAGCTATGGTAGCTCAAGATTTTGGTGCAAATGATTTAGATGGTACTATAGAAAAAGAAAGCATACAAAGTGCAGGTGGCGCAAAAAGTTCAAATGGCTTGAGTTTAAAAACTTTTATAGAAATGATTCAAAGCTCAGGCTATATAGCAATAGAACGAGATAGTTTGTATAATGAATTAAAAACTTATTAAGGATAAAAATGGATTTTTTTAAACTTAAAGAACATAATAGTGATGTAAAAACTGAAATTTATGCAGGTATTGCTACTTTTTTAGCAATGATTTATATTATACCGGTTAATGCAAATATTATGAGTAATTCAGGTATGCCACTAGAAGCTTTAATTGTCGCAACTGCTTTAGTAACTATTATAGCTACTACTTTTAGTGCTTTTTTCTCTAATACTCCTGTGGCTATGAGTGTGGGTATGGGGCTAAATGCGTATTTTACTTTTAGTGTGTGTAATACCTATCAAATTCCTTGGCAAAGTGCTTTGGGAGCTGTGTTTTTATCGGGTATTGTTTTTACTTTATTATCTTTTACTAATTTTAGAATTTGGGTGATAAAAAGTATACCAAATGATTTAAGAAAAGCTATATCAGCAGGTATTGGAACCTTTATAGCTTTTATGGGGCTTGTGCAAATGGGGATTATCACCAAAAGCGAAGCAACTTTAGTGGGTTTGGGCGATTTTTCAAGTACTAAAGTGCTTTTTGGATTGTTTGGTTTGTTTTTGGTTTTTGTTTTTTGGGCTTGGAGGATTAAAGCTGCGTTTATTTTAGCTGTTTTTGTAAGTGCTTTGTGTGCTTGGATTTTTGGTATTGATGGAGCCAAGTTTCCTGAGCAACTTTTATCTTTGCCAGTTATTAGTGGAGATAATGGTTTAAGTGCTATATTTGGTAAGCTTGATATTAAAGGAGCTTTAGAGCTTAGTATGATTCCTATAGTACTTACTTTTTTTGTTACTCAGCTTTTTGATAGTGTGGGCACAATCACAGGTGTAGGCTCAAGAGGAAAAATATTTGATGATCCAAAGCAAGGTGAGAAAAAATTAGGTAAAACCTTAGGTGCTGATGCAGCAAGTTCAGCTATGGGAGCAGTTGTTGGAACTTCTACTGTAACTGCTTTTGTAGAAAGCTCAGCAGGGGTAGAAGCAGGAGGTAGGACAGGACTTACAGCTTTAGTTACTGCTATATGTTTTGTTTTTACTTTATTTTTATTGCCAGTATTTAAAGCCATTCCTGCAAATTCTATTTATCCTATTTTGGTACTTGTTGGAGTTTTAATGTTTATGGAGGTTGCAAATATTAATTTTAAAGATAAAGCTATAGCAGTAAGTGCATTTTTTATTATCATTATGATGCCACTAACTTATTCTATTACCACAGGTTTTGCTTTTGGATTTATTGCATATTTATTTATGCGTATTATGCAAAAAGAATTTGATAAAATCAACCTTGGTATTATTGTGTTAAGTGCGATTTCATTGCTAGTATTTTTATTACAATTTTTATAGGAAGTGATTATGTATTATTATGCTTATGAAGAATTTCAAAAAGAAATTATTCCTTTTACACGCAAAATTAAGGAAGAATTTAATCCTGATGTATTACTTGCCATTGCAAGAGGTGGTATGACTTTGGGTCATTTTTTAGCAGAAGGTATGGGTAATAGAAATTTATTTTCTTTAAATTCTATTCACTATGAAGATACGCAAAAGTTAGATACGATTAAAATTTTTAATATCCCTGATCTTAGTTCATACGAAAAAGTTCTTTTGATAGATGATATTATAGATAGTGGTGAAACTATGATAGAAATCAAAAGAGTTTTAATGGAAAAATATCCTCATTTAGAACTCAAAGTAGCAAGTGTTTTTTATAAGCCTTCAGCATTATTAATCCCTGAGTTTTATATAAAAGAAGCTAAAGAGTGGATTGACTTTTTTTGGAGTATTAAAATTTAGCTTTAAATCAAATACAAATGCTATAATATATATTGACTTTATTTTGTTAAGAAAGGATGTCTTATGAGTTTAACAAGAAGAAAATTTCTAAAAGGACTTGCTGCTACTTCAGCGATTGCTTCGGTTAATCCTTTAGTAGCTGCAAGTGAGGGAGCTAAATTTTATGATACTAAAAAAATTCCTCACGCAACTCACTTTGGTGCTTTTTGGGCTGAAGTAAATTCAGAGGGAAAACTTGTAAAAGTTACACCACAACAATCTGACAAACATCCTTCTATTATCACTGATGCTATCATTGATAGAACTTATTCAGATACTAGGGTAAAATATCCTTGTGTTAGAAAAAGTTTCTTAGAAGGTAAAAAAAGACCTAAATTAAGAGGTAAAGAACCTTTTGTAAGAGTAAGCTGGGAAAAAGCTTTAGAGCTTGTATTGCAAAAATTAAAAGAAACTCCTATTGAAAATTTATTTAATGCAAGTTATGGTGCTTGGGGGCATGTAGGTTTATTGCACAATTGTAACTCAGTAGCAGGAAGATTTTTTAATACAGCTTTAGGTGGTCACATCGGCACTGATGGAGAGTATAGTAATGGAGCTGCTGGTAAGGTTAATGCTAGTATAGTAGGGGATTTAGAAGTTTATTCTTTACAAACTTCTCATGAGGTGATTTTAGAAAATACCCAAGTTTATGTTTTATGGGGAGCTGATCTTTATAAATGTAATCAAATTGACTTTAAAGTTGCAAATCGTGGTAATGATGAGTATTATAAAAAATACAGCAAATCAAATATCAAATTTATTAGCATTGATCCTCAATACACTCAAACAGCAGAAATTTTAAATGCTCAGTGGATTAAAATTCGTCCAAATACCGATGTAGCTTTAATGCTTGGTATGATGAATTATTTATATAAAAGTGGAAAATATGATAAAAAATTTATTGAAAAATACACTGATGGTTTTGACAAATTCTTACCTTATTTACTTGGAAAAACTGATGGTATTGATAAAACTCCAGCTTGGGCTGCAAATATTACCGGTGTTGAAGAAAAAGTTATTACCGCATTAGCAGATACTTTTGTAAAAAATAGAACTTTCTTAGCAGGTAACTGGGCTATGCAAAGAGCACACCATGGTGAACAAGCTGATTGGACTTTAATGGTTTTAGCTTCTATGATAGGTCAAGTAGGTCTACCTGGTGGTGGATTTGGTTTTTCAATGCACTATTCAGGTGGTGGACAAGCATTTTCAGGTGTAAGATTACCAGTAGGTTTACCGCAAGGTAAAAATAATCTTGATACTAATATTCCTGCAAGTAGAATTTCAGAAGCAATATTAAATCCAGGCAAAACAGTTAAGTTTAAAGGTAAAGAGATTACCTATCCAAAAATCAAACTTATGTATGTAGTAGGTGCTTCTGTATTGGGCCATCATCCGGACACAAATGAGCTTATCAAAGCTTTAAGAACTCTTGATACGCTAATCGTACATGAGCCTTGGTGGACTCCTATGGCAAAAATGGCTGATATTGTATTGCCTTCAACTACAACTTTAGAAAGAGATGATATTAGTTTTGGTGGTTCTTATTCTCAAGATTATGTTTATGCTATGAAAAAAGTAATTGAGCCTTATTTTGAAAGTAGAAATGATTATGATATTTTTGAAGAATTAGCAAAAAGAATAGGTGAAAGAGAGCATAAAAAATTCACCGGAAATAAAACAAAAGAGCAGTGGCTTGAAGGTTTTTATGGCAGAAGTGATTGTCCTTATTATATGGAATTTGCTGATTTTTGGAAACAAGGATTTATTCATTTTGAAGCTCCAAAAGAAGCTTATAATTTCGTAAGACACTCTGAATTTAGAGCTGATCCTGTGGCAAATAAGCTTGCAACAGAAAGTGGAAAAATTCAAATTTATTCACCAAAATTTGAAAAATACAATTTAGAAGATTTTAAAGCACATCCAACTTGGTTTGAACCAGCTGAGTGGTTAGGTAATGAAAAATTAGTTAAAAAATATCCTTTCCATTTGTTAAGCCCACACCCAAGATATAGAGTGCATTCTCAGCTTGATAATACTTGGGTGAGAGATTTGTATAAAATTCAAGGTAGAGAGCCTGTGATGATTAATACAAATGATGCTAAAAAACTTGGTATTACACACGGAGAAGTTGTAGAAGTATATAATGATCGTGGATCGCTTTTAGCAGGGGCTTTCGTAACAGATAATATTATGGAAGGGGTTATTAGTATCCAAGAGGGTGCTTGGTATGATCCTGAAGATGTAAGCGATAGCAAGCCAAGATGCAATGCAGGTCATGTAAATGTTTTAACAAGCTCAAGACCAACTTCAACTATGGCTCAAGCAACTAGTGTAAATACTTGTCTAGTGGGTATTAAAAAGCTAAAAGAAGTTATAAAACCTTATAACTCAACTACACCACCAGAAATTATAGGAGCTTAATAATGAAGAAGATTATATTAGTATTGACTTTTTTAGCTAGTGCTTTATTTGCTAAAGATATGTTTATTTTTAATGAAAAAGTAGATCTTTTAGATAGTGCTAGTAAAAAAGTGGTAGGGCAAATTTATGAAGGCTCTAAAGTAGAGCTTATAAAAGAAGAGGGTGAATATTCTTTGATTAAAGTTAAAGGCGAGGTTGTGGAGACAAATCCAAAAAGCCTTGCTTATACTAAAGATGGAATTTATCTTTTACTTACTTTAAATGCTAAAAATGCAAGCAATGAAATGGAATTTTTAGTTAAAAGTAAAGATTTAACCGATCAAGAAATTCTTGCTTGGGATGAGATAGAATTAACTTATTATGATACTTGTACAAGTTGTCACGCAGCGCATAAACCAAAAGAACATTTAATGGAAGAATGGGATGCATACTTATCTGCTATGCAAGGATTTGCAAAAATTACTGATGCAGAAAAAGATAGAATTTTAAGATTTTTACAATCTCATGCAAGTAATGGACCTGTAAAACTTGACTAATCAAAAATGAAAAGGTATTTGCTAGCCGTTTTATTTTTTGATTTTTGTGCTTTATTGTATGGCATAAGCACTTTATCTATAAGTTACAATGAAGCACAAATTTATTTTTATGATCATAGCTTAATTGCTATGATTGCTAAATTTGGCACTACTCTTTTTGGTCAAAATGACTTTGGGTTAAGACTACCTTTTGTTTTATTGCATTCTTTAAGCTGTATTTTATTATACATTTTAGCTTTAAGATACACCAAAACTTCTTTTGATGCTTTTATTTCTGTTGTGCTTTTTATATTGCTCCCTGGTAGTGTAGCTAGTGCTTTACTTATCAATGAATCAAGTATTGTGATATTTTTTACACTTTTAATTTTAGTATTATTTGAATATAAGAAAATATTTTTATTTTATGTTTTACTAGTTTTAGTTCTTTTTGTAGATGGAAATTTTGCAATTTTATACTTATCTTTTTTCTTTTTTGCTATTTATAAAAAAGATAAATTACTTATTATATGTTCTTTGATTTTATTTGCTATCGCAATGAGTGTTTATGGATTTGATGCAAGTGGAAAGCCTAAGGGGTATTTTTTGGATACTTTGGGTATTTTTGCAGCTTGTTTTTCGCCTTTGATTTTTCTTTATTTTTTTTATGTTGTTTACAGAATTCTTTTACAAGATGATAAGCCACTTTTATGGTTTATTAGTGCAAGTACTTTTGTTTTTTGTTTAATTTTTTCTATAAGACAAAGACTTTTTTTAGAAGATTTTTTACCTTTTTGTGTGGTTTGTACGCCTTTGTTGATTCGCTATTTAATGTCTTCTTATCGCTCAAGAATGCCACAATTACGCCTAAAACATAAAATTTTTATAGAATGTTCTTTGATATTTTTATTATTTTTTTATCTTGGTATTGTTTTTAATCAAAGTTTTTATTATTTATTAAAAGATCCCAAAAAACATTTTGCCTATGATTATCATATAGCCAAAGAATTAGCTCTAAATTTAAAACAACACAACCTCACACATATTGCTATGCAAGATAAAGAACTAGCCTTAAGACTTAAATTTTATGGTATTTCTAAGGGTAAACTAGAGCTTCATTCTAGTAAAAAAGCTAGTAAAATCTATGTTAGTTTAGGTAAGCATAAAGTATATTATTCTATAAAATGAAACAAGCTTTTACTTTAATAGAACTAGTTTTTGTTTGTATAGTATTATCCTTATTATTTTCTATGGCTTATGTTTATTATAAACCTGATTATTTGCGTTTGGGAGCTGAGCAAGTTTTAAATGATATTAAATACACAAGACATTTAGCTTTAATGCAAAATGATTTTAGAGTTAAAGAATTTAACATTGCTAAACGAGAGTGGTTTAAGGCTAAATGGCAGCTGTATTTTATACGTTCAAAATCTGCCACTAATAATGAACAAACTTATACCATTTTTTTAGATAAAAACGGCGATGGCAATGCAAACATAGGTAAAAATATGATCAATAAAGACAGAGAAATAGCTGTTGATCTTATCAATCCAGATATATTAATGAACTCAGGTCAAAGTGGAGTGATAAATCAAAATGATTTCAAAGCAAATTTAAAATATAATATAGAAAAAACTTATGGTATATCTAAAGTTTTGTTTGAAGGTGCTTGTAAAGGAAGTACGCGTTTAGTTTTTGATGGTTATGGTCGTTTATATACACCTTTAAAAAATGCTACACGTGCTTATGATAAACTTGCTTCTTTTAATAATGATTGCATTATAAGATTATCTAATAATCAAAATGAGCATATATGCATTATTATAAATCCCATTAGTGGCTATGCTTATATCCCTAAATTTTCTTCAAATAAATCACAAAATATTATACTTAATAATAAAAACACCTACTGTCATGCCTTATAAGATATATTGATGTTGTGTCACCCTG